>NZ_CP150484.1:489685-536956 GCF_037997115.1 Amycolatopsis coloradensis | reverse complement strand
GCTTCCTATGCGGTGAAGGGCCCTTTCAGCACGTTCGAGGATCGCTCGTCAGTGCGACATGAAGCGCGTCAGTGAACGCCCTTCATCAGCTTGCGGATCATCGGCGTCGCCACCAGGAGCGCCACACCGACCACGATGGCCACCCCGCCGACGATGCTGAAGTACGGCGCTTCGTCATCCACCGTGTAGAACTCGGCGAGCTTTCCGGACATCGCCGTACCGAGCGAGATGGACAGGAAGTTCAGCGCCACCATCTGCGTCCGGAACGCCTCCGGCGCGAGTTTGGTCGACAGCGAGAGACCGACCGGCGAAAGCATCAGTTCCGCCATGGTGAACACGAACAGGATGCCGGCCAGCGCGAGCAGCGGGCTCGCGTTCTTGCCGCTGCCGACCATCGGGAGGAACAGCAGGAACGCCACGCCCATGGTGACCGTGCCGAGTACGAACTTGATCGGCGACGACGGCTGCCGCGAGCCGAGTTTCGTCCAGATCGCCGCGACCACCGGCGCGAACAGGATGATGAACACCGGGTTGATCGAGTTGACCCACGCCACCGGCATCTCCCAGCCGAAGATCGTCCGGTTCAGGCGTTCGTCGGTGTAGGCCGCGACCACGGTGAACTGCTGCTGGTACAGCGAGAAGAACGCGGCGCTCGCGATGAACATCGGGATGAACGAGTACACCCGGCTGCGCTCGTCGGCGGTGATCTTCTTACTGCTGATGATCACCACGAAGTAGATCACCGAGATGACCGCGACGGCCCAGACGACGACGTCGACCAGGTTCGCCGGGGTGATCACGCCGAAGACCACGAGCAGCACGATCGCGGCGACACCTGCCGCGGTGCCGCCGAAGACCAGCGGCCGCTGCGACGCGGGCAGCGGGTTGGGGACCTCGCTCGCCTTCTCGCCGAGGTTCTTGCGGCCGATCGTGTACTGGATCAGGCCGAGCGCCATCCCGAACGCGGCGAGCCCGAAGCCGACGTGGAAACCGATCTCGCTCTGCGCGAGCCCGGTCAGCAGCGGGCCGACGAAGCCACCGACGTTCACGCCCATGTAGAAGATCGTGAAACCGCCGTCACGGCGCTCGTCGCCCGGCGCGTACAGCGTCCCGACGATGGCGGTGGCGTTGGACTTCAGCCCGCCACTGCCGACGGCCACGCAGACGAGACCGACACCGATACCGGCCAGACCGGGCAGGACCGCGAGGCTGATGTGGCCGATCATGATCAGGATCGCGCTGTAGAACAGCGTGCGTTCCGAGCCGAGCACCCGGTCCGCGACCCAGGCGCCGATCACCGCCGACAGGTAGACCATGCCGCCGTACGCGCCGACGATGCCGAGCGCGGAGGCCTTCGGCAGCGCCAGGCCGCCCTGGCTGACTTCGTAGTAGAGGTAGATCGGGAGGATGCCGAGCATCCCGTAGAACGAGAAACGCTCCCACATCTCGACGCCGAAGAGGTTCGCGAGCCCTCGTGGGTGCCCGAAAAACCTCGTGTCCCGCTGGACCTCGGTAGAGGTACTCACCATGCCGTCCTTAGTGAAGACATCGTTGTCGGTTTCCGGTTGACATGCTAGAAGCCCACTATGTGGACGGGACACCGACGTCCGCATGATCTCTGTGGCAGCTGTCATGAAGGTGAGATTTCCGCAGCTTGAGGCGTTAAAATGTCGTCAAGGTGCGCCGGGAAGTCTGGTCGGCAACAGTATTCGTCGTTGCCGAAAACCGGAGGATGCCGTGAGCACCGGCCCCACCCGTCCCGCGAAAGCCGTCGCGGAATTCGCCCGTTACCTCCGCACGGAGACGACCGGCGGAATGATCCTGCTCGCCGCCACCGCGGTCGCCCTCGTCTGGGCCAATTCGCCCATCGACGACATTTACCGCGCGATCCGCGATTTCCGGCTGGGCCCCGAATTCCTCCACCTGAATCTGACGATCGGCGACTGGGCGAAGGACGGCCTGCTCGCGTTGTTCTTCTTCGTCGCGGGGCTCGAACTCAAACGCGAACTCGTGGTCGGTGAACTTTCGCGGTTCAAGCAGGCGATCCTGCCGGTGGTCGCCGCGATCGGCGGCATGATCGTCCCGGCGCTGGTCGCGCTGTCCGTCGGCTGGGGAGCGCCGGGCATCGAACGCGCGTGGGCCATCCCGGTCGCCACGGACATCGCGTTCGCGCTGGGTGTCCTCGCGCTGACCGCGTCGAACCTCCCGAACAGCGCCCGCGTCTTCCTGCTCTCGCTCGCGGTGGTCGACGACCTCGGCGCGATCCTCCTCATCGCGATCCTGTTCACCGCGAAGTTCGACCTCGTCGCCGCCGGCGTCGCGGTCGTCGCCCTCGCGCTGTACGCCTACCTGCAGCACCGCCGCGTCCGCAGCGCCTGGATCTACGTGCCGCTGGCCTTGATCACCTGGGTCGCGGTGCACTCGGCGGGTATCCACGCCACGATCGCCGGCGTCGCGCTCGGCCTGCTCACCCGCGTCCGCGCCGACGACGGTGAGGAGCACGCGCCCGCGATCCGGCTCGAACACCGGTTGCAGCCGTGGTCGGCCGCGGTCGCGGTGCCGCTGTTCGCGCTGTTCGCGGCCGGGATCAAAGTGGACAGCGAATCGCTCGGAGCGGTGTTCACCACCGCGTTGCCGCTGGCCGTGCTGGTCGGCCTGGTCGGCGGGAAGCTGGTCGGGATCTTCGGCGCCAGCCTGCTCGCGGTGAAGTTCAAGCTCGCGGAGAAACCCAGGGGCATGGGCTGGCGGGACATCGGCGCGCTGTCGATGCTCGGCGGTGTCGGGTTCACCGTGAGCCTGCTGATCGCCGATCTCGCACTCGACGGGGAGGCCGTCGAACTGGCGAAGGCGGCGGTGCTGATCGCCTCGGCCATCGCCTCGCTCTCGGCCGCCGCGATGCTGCTGCACCGCAGCCGGGTGCACGCGCGCGAAGAGTGAGAACCGGCCCGGCCGGAGGCCTCGCCATCTCGGCGGCAGGGTGCCCGTGGCCGCTCCTCGCGGCGGCGTCACCCAGCCGCGCCCTGGCGACGCGATCGCGGTCGCGGGTTCATCGGAGGACATTGGGAAGGCGACACTCGCCGGTCCGTCGCGCCCGTGATCGGGGCACGTGGCACGATGGCCGGTGTGAGCAGCCCCAAGCACGAACGTACCGGCCCCGACGGCGTGGGGGCCGTGCCCTACCTCCCCCTGTCGAGCGATGACGACGTGGTAGCGAGCGAGCAGTCCCTCGGGAAACTCGTCGGCGATGCCACACAGCACGTCTCGACGCTGATCCGCGCCGAGGTCGAGCTGGCCAAATCCGAGGTCGTCGCGGAGGCGAAGAAGGGCCTGAAAGGCGCCATCTTCTTCCTGGTCGCGCTGGTCATCGGGCTGTACAGCTCGTTCTTCTTCTTTTTCTTCCTCGGCGAACTGCTGTCGGAGTGGCTGATGCGCTGGGCGGCGTTCGCGATCGTGTTCGGGCTGATGCTCGTCGCGACGGCGGCCGCGGGCTTCCTCGGCTACCGCAAGGTGAAGAAGATCAAGGCGCCGGAGCGCACGATCAACAGCTTCAAGGACACCGCCGCCGCGTTCAAGCCGCGTCACGAAGACGCGTCCGCGGACCGCGACTGAGAAGTCCTCGAGTCGGTGCAGGCGACACCGGATCCGTCGATCGTCCGGATCGACGGTCCGTGGACCCATCGTGACGTCTCGGCGAACGGCATCCGGCTGCACGTCGCCGAACTCGGTGACGGGCCGGTGGTTCTGCTGCTGCACGGGTTCGCCGAGTTCTGGTGGACCTGGCATCACCAGCTGAAGGCGCTCGCCGACGCCGGTTTCCGCGCGGTCGCGGTCGATCTGCGCGGGTACGGCGACTCGGACAAACCCCCGCGCGGCTACGACGCCTGGACTCTCGCGGGCGACGTCGGCGGGCTGATCAAGTCGCTCGGCGCGCGCAAGGCCCATCTCGTCGGGCATGCCTGGGGCGGCATGCTCGCGTGGACGGTCGGCGCGCTGCACCCGCGGCTGGTGTCGTCGGTCAGCGTGCTGGGCGGCGCGCATCCGCTGGCGTTGCGCCGGGCCGTCCGGCGGCCGGGACAGCTGCGGGCTTCGGGACATCTGTTCCGCTTCCAGTTGCCGATGGCGCCGGAAAAATGGCTGGTCAAGGACGACGCGCTCGCCGTCGAAGAGCTCTTCCGCGCCTGGTCTGGTCCACAGTGGACGGTCACTTCCGACTTCACCGAGACCGTGCGCGCGTTCCGGCAGGCGATGCTCGTGCCGGGGGTGCCGCACAGCGCGCTCGAGTACTACCGATGGGCGTTCCGCGCACAGTTCCGCGGCGAAGGACGCCGATTCAGCGAAGCACTGCGAGGCCGCTTCGCTCCCCGTGTGCTGCAACTGCACGGCGAGGAGGACAGGTGCGTCCTGCCCGACACCGCGGCGGCGTCACGTCGCTGGGCCCCGGACGCCCGCCTCGAGCGCTGGCCCGGGATCGGGCACTTCCCGCATCTGGAGGCCCCGGAGCGCACGTCGGCCGCGCTGCTGGACTTCTTCCGTATCTTGGGAACATGACCGAGCGCAAACCGACGGGCGTGTCGTTCGAGTCCTGGGTGGACCGGCAGATCAGCGCCGCGGAGGCGAAGGGCGAGTTCGACGACCTGCCCGGCGCGGGGAAGCCGCTGCCGAAAACGGACGGCAAGGACACCGCGCTGGCCTGGGTGGTGAACAAGGTGCGCGCCGAAGGGCACGACGTTTCGGCGCTCCTGCCGCCGTCGCTGGCGATCGCGAAGGAGCTGGACGACCTGCCGGACACCTTGGCGAAGGTGCGCCGGGAGGCACGGGTGCGGGAGATCGTCGAGGACCTGAACGAACGGATCCGCGCCGAGCACCGGCGTCCGGCCGGAGGCCCGGTGCTGCGGGCACGGCCGCTCGATGTGGAGGAGACGGTCGCTTCGTGGCGCGAAGGCCTCTCTCCGAACGCCTGACCTCCTCGCGCGTGCGATGGGCTCAGTTGGCGCAGGGCCCCGTCGAGGTGTTCGCGCTCAGCGCGGGAGCCGTCTCCACCACCGGCCGCACCTGCTCCGAAGTCAGCGTGAAGCCGGTCTCCGGATCCTCGACGGCCGCGCCGAAGACGACTCCGATGACCTCGCCTTCGGGGTTGATCATCGGCCCGCCCGAGTTACCGCTGCGCACCTGCCCGCGCACGGTGAACACGTCCCGCTGCACGGTGTTGGCCTCGTAGATGTCCGGTCCGCGCAGGTTGATCCGGCCGCGCACTCTGGCGGGCGTCGCGGTGTACGGGCCGTCGAGCGGGTAGCCGAGCACGATCGCGTTGTCACCCGCGCGCGCGACCCGCGGCGTGAACGGGAGCACCGGCGCCTGAAGCCTCGGCACCGCGAGCACGGCCACGTCGGCCTCGGGGTCGAAGTAGACGACCCTGGCCGGGAACCTGCCCGAAGTCGATTCGATGGCGACCTCGTCGGTCCCCGCGACGACGTGCGCGTTCGTCATCACGCGCTGCGGCGCGACGACGAATCCGCTGCCTTCCAGCGCCCGCGAGCACGAAGTCGCGTTGCCGCGGATCTTCACGACACTGCGGTGCACCTGTTTGACGATCGCGCTCGCCTGCAGCGCGGTGTCCGGCGGGCTGGTGTCCTGGACGTTCGGCTTCTGGAACGGGTCCACAATGGACGGGAAGCCGGACGCGTCCAGCAGTTTGCGCAGTTCGCTCGGGAAGCCCTGCGCCGCTTCCGGCATCACGTCGTTGACGCCGCCCAGCACCACCGAGCTGTTGATCGACTTCGCCAGCCCTGGCACACCCGAGACGGCCGTCAGCGGCGTCGCGATCAGCCACGCGACCACGAACACCACGGCGGCCTGCACCACCGCGCCGAGCGTCTTGTCGACACCGGAAAGCTTGTCCGGATTGATCTTCTGCCGCAGCTTCCGGCCTGCCCAGACACCGAGGGTCTCGCCGAGCGCGACCAGGAACACCACGGTGGCCACCGCGAAGGCGACCTTCGCCGCCGGATGCTGGAAGAGTTCGACGACCAGTGGCGCGATCTTGATCCCCGCGAGCGCGCCGAGCACCACCCCGACCAGCGAGGGGAGGGCGATGATCACCCCCTGGAACGCGCCGGACACGCCCGCCAGCAGCGCGAGGAGGATCACCAGTACGTCGACCCAGTTCACCGGCGCCTACTCCTTCTCCGGCACTTGCCGCCCGTCGACCCGCGCCTGATGTTCGGCCAACGCTACGTCAAGCTCCCGGACATCGCCGTGGTCCCAGTCCCGTTCCCAGCCGCCGAGCGACAACGTCATCGCCAGCAGTCCGCCCGTGAACCCCCAGACGAACATCCCGCCGACGTCGAACGCGGGCCCCTTCCAGTCGTAACCCTCGCGTTTGACCTGGAACCGGTTGGCCGGGTCGGTGAGCTCGGCGATCGGCACCCTGGCCACCGCCGCGGTCTCGCCGGGATCGACCGCGTGCACCGGCGACGGCGTCCGCCAGTAGGCGAGCACCGGCGTCACGGCGAAGCTCGACACCGGCACGAACAGTTCAGGGAAGACCGCCATGGGCAGCACGCCGGAGGGTTCGACGCCGGTCTCCTCCTCCGCCTCGCGCAACGCGGTGCCGACCGGCCCGCCGTCATCCGGCTCGGCGCCCCCGCCGGGGAAGCTGACCTGCCCGGCGTGCGAGCCGAGCGTGTCGGCGCGGCGCTGGAGCAGGACGTCGGGCCCCCGCGGGCCCTCGCCGAAGAGCATCAGGACGGACGCGGACCGGTAGGTCGCGTCCCTCGGCACGCTGAACCGGCTGAACGCGTCCGCGCCGACCTCGCCGCTGATCTTGACCAGCGGCTGCAACCAGGCGGGCACGTCCTCCGGGTCCACGAGTGGGCCGGTCATGGTGTCCCTTCCACAGCGGCGCGCACCTGGTCAGTGTTCAGGAAGACGCGTGGGTTCTCGATGAGCCGGACGTCGCCACCCGTCGTGACCAGGTACGTCGCGGGGAGAGAGGAAGGGACCTTCAGTGCCGTCCGCACCGGCCCCGACTGCCCGTCACCGTCGAACACCGACGGCAACCGGACACCCAGTTCGCTCAGCATCGCGAGCCCGTCGGCCCCGGAGCTCGCGACCTGGACGAGGAGCACGCGCGCGGCACCGGGCAGCGCGGCGTACTGCTGGAGCAACGGCAGTTCGGCGCGGCACGGCTCGCACCACGACGCCCACAGGTTGACCAGTACGGGACCACCCGAGACCACCTTGGCGAGGTCGACCCGCGAGCCGTCGCCGAGGCATTCGACATCGACTCCGCGCAGCTTCGCCACTTCGCCCGGCCCAGGCGGCGGACAGGGGGCGAGCGCGGCCTTCGCACGCGCGGCCGTGAGATCCCCCGACGTCTTGGCGGGTGCCTGGCCGTCACGCGTCGTGAGCAGCGCGACGATCAGGGCCACCACCAGCACGGCGGCCCCGAGGGCCAGTTTGGTGACCCTGGTCACCGGCCGGCCGCCAGTTCCAGGATGTGCTCGCGTTCTTCGCCCTTGACCAGCTTCGCGGCCTCTTCGAACCCCGTCGGGCCGATTCCGTACGAGGGGCACATCTTGGCCAGCGGGCAGGCGCCACAGGCGGGTTTACGGGCATGGCACACGCGGCGGCCGTGGAAGATCGTCCGGTGCGAGAGGAGCGTCCACTCCTTGCGCGGGATCAGCTCGCCGACGGCGTGCTCGACCTTGACCGGGTCCTCCTCCTCGGTCCAGCCCCAGCGGCGGACGAGACGGCCGAAATGGGTGTCGACGGTGATCCCGGGAACCCCGAAGGCGTCGCCGAGCACGACGTTGGCCGTCTTGCGGCCGACACCCGGCAGCGTGACGAGGTCCTTCAGCTTGCCGGGCACTTCGCCGTTGTAGCGCTCCACCAGCGCCGCGCCCAGGCCCATCAGCGAGTTCGCCTTCGCACGGAAGAACCCCGTCGGCCGGAGGTACTCCTCGAGTTCGGCGCGGTCGGCGCCGGCGTAATCGGCGGCCGTCCGGTAGCGGGCGAAGAGCGCGGGCGTGACCTGGTTCACGCGGACGTCGGTGGTCTGCGCCGAAAGCACGACCGCGACCAGCAATTCGAGCGGAGTGGTGAAGTCAAGCTCACAGTGCGCGTCCGGGAACTCGTCGTCGAGGCAACGCTTCATCCGCCTGGCGCGTCTCACCAACGCGAGCCGGCTTTCACCCTTGCCCTCCGCACGGGGGGCATTGGTGGGGGCAGGAGGCACCCCGATAGCCTACGGGCGCCATCGGACGAGCCAGTGGGAGCACCCGCCGGTCGACGGCCGACACGCCAGAGCACCACCTCGGCGCTTCGATCGAGGACGCCATGAGCGAGGATCTGGAGTAATGCACAACTTTTCGGAATTCCCTGGGCAGGGCTCATGACCGTCTGGTTCGTCATCCTGGTGCCCCTGGTGATCATGTTCTTCGCGCTGTTCATGGAACGCGTGGAGACCAGGCTCAAGCACGTCGCGGTGCAGGAGAACGAGGTCGAGGAGTTCCTCGAGCAGGCTCAGCCCAACGAGGTCAGGGCCCTTTACGGGCACGGCATCGGGCGCGCGCTCGAGCTTTTCCGGCTGCGCAGGCTGGGCGGGAAGGCGGCCAGGCTTCGCGCGCGACGCGTGCGGAGTTAGGCTCCACGTTCGAGCGAGATCGTTCCCGGCCGCGCGCACGTTCGGCGTGCCGACGAGCGATCTCGCGCGCACGACCTAGACTGACGCGAAAAGTGATCGACGACACGGTCCTCGGCAGAATGAGGATCGACGTCGTATCTCGATGAGGAGGCACCCGAGGTGGACGAAACCCTGGCCCGAGCGGGCATTTTCCAGGGTGTTGAGCCGGCAGCCGCCGAGGCGCTGGCACAGACCTTGGAATCCGTGGAGTTCCCTCGCGGGCATGTCATCTTCAACGAGGGTGAACCCGGCGACAAGCTTTACATCATCCAGTCCGGCAAGGTGAAGATCGGCCGCAAGTCACCCGACGGCCGGGAGAACCTGCTGGGCATCTTCGGCCCGTCCGACATGTTCGGCGAGCTGTCCATTTTCGACCCCGGCCCGCGGACGTCCAGCGCGACGACCGTGACCGAGGTCCGCGCGGTGACGATGGACCGCCCGGCGCTGCGGCAGTGGATCTCCACCCGCCCTGAGATCGCCGAGCAGTTACTGCGGGTGGTCGCCCGCAGGCTGCGGCGGACGAACAACATGGTCGCCGAGCTGATCTTCACTGACGTCCCCGGACGCGTGGCGCGTGCGCTGCTGCAGCTGGCGCAGCGCTTCGGCAGCCAGGAGGCCGGTCTGCTGCGGGTCACGCACGACCTGACGCAGGAAGAGATCGCCCAGTACGTCGGCGCTTCGCGCGAGACCGTCAACAAGGCTCTCGCCGACTTCGCGCACCGCGGCTGGCTGCGGCTCGAAGGCAAGAGCGTGCTGATCCTGGACCCGGAGCGCCTGGCCCGCCGCGCCCGTTAGGACCCCGCTTCACGTGCAATGAAGGGGCCTTTCATCGCAAATTTCGCGATGAAAGGCCCCTTCATCGCGCCTAGATCGGANGATCGCGCAGGGCAACCTGCTCGCCCCGCCGGACGGCGACCACGCGCCGCTGCCCGCGCCGGACGGTTCGAGTGCGGGTGCCGAACACAACGAAGAGCCGGGCGCCACCCCCGACGTGGCGCACCGGCTCTTCGCTGTGCGCGGATCATCCCCCGACGATCCGCGCTCCCCGCCCTCCGGAACAAGGCCCCGACCCGTACGCCGGAGGGAGCTGGAGTCTGTGTGATTGTCGTACAACCATCCACGGCCATCGGCCGTGAACTCAAGTTCTTTCACTCTCAAGGACGCCAAACGCGTCGATTTGTTGCCCCGAATGACCCAGAATCGACCAACTGTTACTCGATCGTGATGAACCGGGCGCCTCGCCACCCCTGATACCCGAAAGCGGCGGTGACCAAACTTACCGCCGTCGATCTGGTACTCGCGTACCAAAGTAGTTCATACTGGTACGCGTGTCCCAGTCTGTGTCCGCTTCCGCCGAGAGCCACCGCACCTCCCTCGCCGACTACCGAGCCGCGCTGACCGCGCCCGGATCCCGCGGGGCGGTGATCGCGTCCCTGCTCGCCCGCCTGCCGATCGCGATGATCGGCATCTCCGCACTGCTCTACGTCCAGCGCGAGACGGGCTCCTTCGCCGCGGCCGGGCTGGTGTCGGCCGGGTCGCTGGTGGGCGTCTCCGTGGGCGCGGTCGTGCAGGGACGGCTCATCGACCGCTTCGGGCCGACAAGGCCGCTGCTGACCACCACGGTGTTTTTCGCGCTGGCGATGACCGCGCTGGTGCTCGCGATCGAGGCGCACGCGCCGACTCTCGTGCTGGTCCCGCTCGCCTTCGGCACCGGGATCACGGAACCGATGGTCGGTTCGGCCTCGCGCGCGCTGTGGACACGGCTGCTGCCCGCCGGGCCGACGCGGAACGCCGCGTTCTCCTACGAGGCCATCAGCATGGAGGTCTTCTTCATCCTCGGACCGGGGTTCGCGGGGCTGCTGATCGCCGCGCCGTGGGCGGGCACCGGGATCGTGACCGGCTCGCTGACCATGATCGCGGGCGCGGTGCTGTTCGCGCTGAGCCCGACCGTGCGCGCCTGGGGTCCGTCGCCTTCGTCGGGCGGCAAACTGCTCGGCGCGCTGGCCAGCCCCGGAATGCGCACGCTCGCGGTCGCCGCGCTGGGCTTCGGCGCCGTGATCGGGTTCGTCGAGGTCGCCGTCCCGGCGGCCGCCACCGAGGCGGGGAACACCTCCATCGGCGGTCTGCTGCTCTCGGCCTGGTCGGTCAGTTCGGTCGCGTTCGGGGTCGCGTACAGCCTGCGCCCGTGGCCACGTCAGATGGGCTTGCGGCTGCCGGTGCTGCTGGCCGGATTCGGCGCGCTGGTGGCGCTGCTCGCGCTGCCCGGCTCGCTCTGGGGCCTCGCGCTCGCCATGCTCGCCGCGGGCGCGCTCATCACGCCGCAGTCGACGACGCACTCGGCGGCCATCGAGATCGCCGCGCCGAAGGGCACGGCGGCCGAGGCGTTCGGCTGGGTGCTCACCGCGGTGACCCTCGGTCTCGCGTTCGGGCAGTCGATCAGCGGCTACCTCGTCGAGCACGCCGGGCACGAAGCGGCGTTCCTCGCCGCCGGCGGTGTCGGGTTCGCGCTCGCCGCGGTGGTGTGGCTGCTGCGCGGCACCTTCCGCCCGCAGCCGGCCGGAGCCGTCGCCGAGGCCCCCGAACTTGTCGGTGCCGCCCGCTAGCTTGCGGGTATGGACCTGACTGCCGCCACCCGCTCCCTCTCGTCCGCCGTTTCCGCCGCCGCCCGGCTGCTCACGGCCCGTTCCGGTCTGCTCCTGCGCGCCGGGAAGGAAGGGCTGACCGTCGGCGGCAGCGACAGTGAACGGGCGGTCCGCCTGACCAGTGACGCCATGGTCCACACCGATGGCGAAGTCCTGGTCCCGGCAGGGCCGCTCGCGGAAACCCTGCGGATGCTGGAAGACGACCTGGTGCGTCTGGTCGTCGAAGGTTCGCGGCTGGCCGTGCGGGTCGAGGGCGGCCGTTACGCGCTTCCGCTGCTGAGCCGCGAACTGAACCTCCCGGACTTGCCGCCCAAGGTGTCCGAAGTGGACGGTCACGCGCTGGTGACCGCGTTGCGCACGGTCGCGGACACGGCGGCTAAGGACGACGCGCTGCCCATGTTCACCGGTGTCCGCGTGCAGAGCTTCAGCCGCGAGCTGCGGCTGACGGCGTCCGACCGGTACCGGATGGCCGTGGCCACCCTGCCGCTGCGGTCCGAAGGCGAACCGATCGACGCGCTCGTCCCGGCAGGCCTGCTCGCGGAGACTGGGAAGCAGGCACGCGGCGTCGTCGGCCTGCACGGCGACAAGACCCGCTTCGGGCTGAGCTGGACGGGAGTCACCGTCACCACCGCCGTACTCGACGCGGGATTCCTGTCGGAGAAGCTGATCGAGTCGTCCACTGTGGACACCATGGTCGAGGTCGCCGCCGACGCGCTGGCCGCCGCCGTGCGCCGGGTGGGCCTCTACGCGGACGATCGCCGGGTGCTGACGCTGGAGGTCGGCGACTCGCATCTGCGGCTGGCCAGCTCGAAGCAGGACACCGGGGAGGCCGAGGAGACGTTGAAGGCCGAGGTTTCGGGTGGCCGGACGTCACCTTCGTTCCAGGCGCGCTACCTGCTGGACGCGCTGCAGGGTTTCGCCGGGGACCGGGTGCGGCTCGAGATCCAGCCCGGGATGCGGGCCTGCGTCATCCGGGCGGTGGAGCCGGGCGATGTGGAGCTGACGTACTACGTGATGCCGATGCTGCCGCGCTGACACCCGCCTCCTGAGTGGCTAGGACGGTTAGAACCGTCCTAGCCACTCACGAGGAGTCAGGCGGACGCGGCCTTCACGGCGGCCTCGATCTCACCGAACGAAGGGTTCACCATCGCCTTCGAGCCCACGAAGACCGTCGGCACGACCTCGTTCCCGTTCGCCACCGAACGCACCCGCGCGGCGGCGTCCGGGTCCTCCCAGATGTTGACCCGCTTCACCTTGAAGCCGCTCTTCGACAGCGGCCGTTCCAGCGCGGCGCAGAACCCGCATCCGGGGCGCCAGTAGAACTCGACCTCGACGTCACTCATTCGCCGTCCTCCGACCTCAGGTAGTCCAACTGTGCCTGCACACTCCACTCCGCGGGCGCCCACAGAGCCTTGTCGACGTCGGCGTAGACGACCTCGACCACCTGACGCGGGGTGGCGTCCGCGCCGAGCTTCTCCAGTGCCGAACGCACCTGGTCCAGCCGTTCTTCCCGGTGTGTCAGGTATTCGCGCGCGGTCACGGCCAGGTCGGGCAGTTCGGGGCCGTGCCCAGGCAGACCGGTGGTGCCGCCGGGCAGGCCGATGAGTTTCCGCAGCGAGCGCAGGTAGTCGCCGAGGTCGTGCAGCACGGTGGTGCCGCGGCCGAGGATGGTGTCACCGGTCAGGATCTGCCCGTCGGACACCAGGCAGATCGAGTCGCCGGTGTGGCCGGGCGTGTGCAGCACCGACAGCCGGAGACCGGCGGCCTCGATCACCTCACCGTCCACAAGGGACTTGCCGCCGACGCAGAGCGACTCGTCGAAGGCCCGCACCGGGGCGCCGACGCGCTCGGCGAACCAGGGCGCGCCCTCTGCGTGGTCGGGGTGGTGGTGGGTCAGGACGATCAGGTCGACGGCGCCGGTTTCCGCCAGCAGCGTCAGATGTTCGATGTCCTCGTGCCCAGGGTCGACGACCACGGAACCGGCCGCACCCGGTCCGCGCAGCACCCAGGAATTGGTGCCCTCCAATGTCATCGACGACGGGTTGTGCTCCAGCAGCACGGAAGCCGTCGGCGTCACCTGGCGCAGCACGCCGTACGCGGGAGCGCTCATGCCGGGTCCAGGACGACGCGGACCTTGTCGCCTTCGCGCACCAGCGTCGGCATGATCTTCGAAATCTCGCGCTCGACGGCCCGCGCCTCGGCCGCCGAGTCGAATTCGCCCAATTCCGCGAGCGTGATCCACGTCGGTGGCATGAGCATGCGGCGCCCTTCCTTGGCATCGGCGATGGCCTCGGCGGGCCGCTGCCAGCCGGAGCTGACGGCCTCGGAGGTGGCGCCGTCCGCCTCCTGTCCCTCGGGCAGCACGGCGACGAAGAAGCAGGTGTCGTAGCGGCGCGGTTCCTGCGGCGGGGTGACCCAGTTCGCCCACGGGCGCAGGAGATCCGCGCGCAGCGTTAGGCCGTTGGCTTCGAGGAACGCGGCGAGTGAGAGCTCCCGGGAGACCAGCTTCGCGCGGGCGTCGTGGTAGGGCGTCGTGTCCGTGACGACGGCGTCACCGACGCTCGCGAGCAGCACGCCCGACTCCTCGAACGTCTCCCGCACGGCCGCGCACACGAGGGCGCGGGCGAGCGATTCGTCACAGCCGAAGCGTTCCGCCCACCAAGCGGGTTCCGGGCCCGCCCAGCTGACGGAGGTGTCGACATCGCGGGAATCCACGCCACCGCCGGGGAAGACGGTCATCCCGCCGGCGAACGGCATGCCCTTCACCCGGTGCTGCAGGAAGACCTCGACGCCGCCGGCGCCGTCGCGGAGGAGGATCACGGTCGCCGCGTCCTTGGGCGTCACCGGCTCGCCGTCGGCGTTGGCGCGGGTGCCCACCCCGGCCCCCACCGGGATGTCGAATGTCAGTTCTTCAGCCACCCTCGCAACCTAACATCGCAATTCGTCCTCTGGATGCGGTAGTTGCGCGTGCAACCACCGCGTCCAGAGGACGAAATGCTCAGAACATGTCAGGAAGACCAGCCGCTGCTGCGCGAAGCACCGTTCAGCCGGATCTTCGCCGCTTCGGCGCGCTCCCGTTCGGCGAGCTCGGCGTGCAGCTCGCGCAGGAGCGCGCGGTCACGCTCGCTCAGGCTGGGGTCGTCGAGATCGAGAGCGGGCAGCTCGACGACCTCGTGCATGCTCGGCTTGCCTGTGGCGATCTCGCGGCCCTTTTCGGGGTCCTCCTTGAGCGCCTGGCGCAGCTGCGCCACCTCGGCGGGCGTCAGGTCGGCCGTGCGCTCGGCGCGGGTCTCCGCCCGCGACTTGCGCGGCGGTGCCGACTCCGACGAAGACGAGGACGACGACGGCGTCGCCGCGGGCGCCTGCTGCACGATCGGCACCACCGGCGCGATCGGCTCGACCGGTTCGTGAGTACTGCTGCTGACCGGCCGCAACCCGTGCCTGCTCGGCTGCTCCTTGACCGGCTCGGGAGCCGGGCTGGGAGCGGGCGGCGGGGTCACCGGCTCGGACCGGAAGTCACTGGAGTGAGTACTCCCGGTGACCCAGACAGGACTCGCGGCCGACGACGCGGCCTGGTGGTACGCGGACCGCGCGACGCCGGGCCCCGCGACCTCGACGACCGAACGGATCCCCGCGCGGCGAAGCGCGGTGTCCACGCGGAACGCGACCGCGGGCGGGTTGCCCTCCGGGCCGATCTCGACCAGGACCACCCGCTGCGGCAGCGCGCCGGGCACGCTGCCCGCCGGCGTGTTCCGCCACACCGCGTGCACCGACCGGACGTCCGGCAGCACCTGCAGGGTGCGGTCGAGCGCCTCGGCGAGGCCGAATTCGGGCTGGTTCTCGCCGGTGAACCGGTGGGTGAGCACCGGCTCGTCCTCCTCGACGACCAGCAGGTCGTTCGCCAGGGTGGCGTCGGACCTGCTCATCTCGAGGACGAGCGCGAGTTCACGCTGTTCGGCCGAGCTCACCGGGATCTTCCCCGCGATCAGGGTGCCGGTGGTGAGCTCCACCGCTTCGTCGATGTGCGCACGCGCGATCAGCTCACGCGCTTCGGTCAAAGCACTGTCGTCGATCCGACCCGCCAAGGCCAGTAACAGGTTGTGCAGGCGCAGGGGCACCGAGAACCCGTCCATGGGCGGGCCGTCGTGGACCTCCACCATTGCTCTGCTCCCTCCCGGCTCGCCTGGTGGAGCGAGCGTTAAGCGGCGACCAGCCGACTTCCGGTGTCCACCGCGCCCACACAGACCAGCTCGGAGTTGGCGAGCGCGGTGCGGTGATAGCCGGTGAGGTCGATGCTCGGCGGGAGAACCTCGACGCCGGGCTCCTCGTCACCCAGCACGCGCAGGACGCGCTGCAGTTCGCCGGTCAGCCTCGGCAGCCCGTTCGTCGCCGTGACCAGGAGGACTCGTTTCGCCCCACCCTCGCCGACCACACCGAGGTGTCGCCAGCTTTGCCGCACTTCACCCACATCCGGCCGTCCCCGCAACGTCGCGTGGATCAATACGGACACAGAGTCGACGGAGTTCACCCATTCGGGCGCACTCTGCGTGAATGTGTACCTGGTCTCGGTGACGTCGTCTACCCCCAGGGTGGAACTCACCTGATGCCAGTCGGCTCCGTGAGGAATGAGCCCGGCGACTAGCAGGCGATACTCGGTTTGATCCAGGTCGATCCTGTGCTTAAGCAAAGACCTGGGCAGCGTCCGCGCGAGCGTGCCCATCGCGCCTTCGCCCAGCCAGTCACGGAACCGCCACAAGAGCTGGTCCGGCAGCCGTCCGGCCAGCCGGAGCAGGAGCTCGTGCGAGGACCGTTCGATGTCCGGGTCCATCACTTCACCTCCACGATCAGTTCGATCTCGACCGGCGCCCCGATCGGCAGCTCGGCGACGCCGACGGCCGAGCGGGCGTGGATACCCGCCTCGCCGAAGATCTCGCCGAGCAGCTCGGACGCACCGTTGATCACCGCGGGCTGACCGGTGAAGCCCTCCGCGGACGCCACGAACCCGACGACCTTGACCACCCGCACGACGTTGTCGATGCCGACGACCGAGTCGACCGCGGCGAGGGCGTTGAGGATCGACGTCCGCGCGTACTGCTTCGCCTCTTCGGGGCTGACCTCGGCACCGACCTTGCCGGTCGCTTCGAGCTCACCGGAGACGAAGGGCAGCTGCCCGGCCGTGTAGACGTGCGAACCCGTGCGGACGGCGGGCACGTAAGCCGCCAGCGGGGCGGCGACGGCGGGCAGCTCGATACCGAGCTCGGCGAGTCGATCGCTCCAGGTCATGGCTTCAATCCCTCAGTTCTTCGCTCGTTTGAGATAGGCGACATGCTGCTCGCCGGTCGGGTTCGGGAGCACGGTGACGAGCTCCCAGCCGTCCTCGCCCCACTGGTCGAGGATCTGCTTGGTGGCGTGGATCAACAGGGGGACGGTCGCGTACTCCCACTTGGTGGCGCTCATGCCCGGGAGCGTAGCCAAACCGGCAAGCGCGCCCGACACACATGCGGAGAAAACCCTCTCGCGACCGGTTCGCCGAATTCCCGTCGATGTGGTTCACTTCACACCTACTCAGGAGTAGATAGGACGCCGACATGCGGACGACGAAGTCCCTCGCCGCCATCTTCCTGGCCGCGGCCCTTGCCCTGATCTGCACTTCACCGGCGATCGCCGAGGAGGACCTCCCCGTCCCATGGACTCTCGCCGCGGCGCTGCCCGCGCAGGCGGCGAATCCCGGCGGCCCGCCACCCGGCGCGAACGACTTCGACTGCCGCCCGAGCGAGGGCCATCCGAATCCGGTGGTGCTCACCCACGGGCTCAGCGCCAACCAGACGGTGAACTGGCAGACGTTCTCCCCACTGCTCAAGAACAACGGGTACTGCGTCTTCTCCCTGACCTACGGGGTCCCCGGGAAGCCGCTGCCGGTCTACCAGCCCGGCGGCCTCCTGCCGATGGAGCAGAGCGCGAAGGAGCTTTCGGCGTTCGTCGACAAGGTGCTCGGCGCGACCGGCGCGTCCAAGGTGGACCTCCTCGGGCATTCCGAAGGCACGCTGATGCCTTCCTATTACGTGAAGTTCCTCGGCGGTGCGTCCAAAGTGGACAAATACGTCAGCCTGACCCCGCTCTGGGACGGCACGACCCTGTTCGGCGCCTCGCATCTCTACGGGCTCGCCGGCGCGCTGGGGCTCGCGACCGGCTTCAACGGCATCCTCGACCCGCTCTGCGGCTCCTGCCGCCAGTTCCTGCGCGGCTCGGAATTCCTCACGAAGCTGCGCTCGGGCAACGGAGTCTTCCAGCCAGGCGTGACCTACACGAACATCATGACCCGGTACGACGAGGCCGTCGTCCCGTACACGAGCGGGATGGGCAAGGGGCCGAACGTGAAGAACATCGTCCTGCAGGACAGTTGTGTGCTCGACCTGGCCGAGCACGCCGGCGTCGCCGCCGACCGCAACGCCGCCGGGCACGTCCTCAACGCGCTGGACCCGGCGCACGCGAAGCCGGTCCCCTGCGTGCCCGCGACCCCCATCGGGAGCTGAAGGGGACTTTCCCCGCATGCGACGCGGTGAAGGGCGCTTTCACCACGTCTCATGCGGGTATGGCGTCCTTCAGCCCCCACTAGGCTGGGCCCGTGGAGACCTGGCGCGTGATCGCGACCGTCCTGCTCGCCGCGGCCGGGCTGCCGCTGGTGCTGGTCCTGATGGCGAAGGCACGGGACCGCACGGACCGCTCGGCGACGGTCGCGATCACCGGCACGGTGGCCTTCGTGGCCCTCCTGCTGCTCGGTGTGGTGATGCTCACGGTCCTGCCCGGCGCTCTGACCTGGGGCGTCGTCGCGGTGGTCGCGGCCGCGCTCGGCGTCATGATGCTGGCGAGCTGACCGCTCAATTAGGGTGGGACCGGTGAGCACACCCCTTGCCGGCTGGACCGACGAACTCGCGAGAGCCAGGCTGCATTTCGTCACCGGTAAGGGCGGGACGGGCAAGACAACGCTCGCCGCCGCCCTCGGCCTCGCGCTCGCCAAGGGCGGACGCCGGGTGCTGCTGATCGAGGTCGAGGGCCGCCAGGGCATCGCCCAGCTCTTCGACACGGAGCCGCTGCCGTACGCCGAGCAGCGCATCGCGGCCGTTCCCGGCGGCGGCGAACTGCGCGCCCTGCACATCGACGTCGAGGCCGCGCTCCTCGAGTACTTCGAGATGTTCTACAACCTCGGCTTCGCGGGGCGGACGCTGCGGCGGATGGGCGCGATCGAGTTCGCGACCACGCTCGCGCCGGGTCTGCGCGACGTCCTGCTCACCGGGAAGATCAAGGAATGCGTCGGCCGCACCGAATCGGACGGCCGCCACACCTACGACGCCGTCGTCGTCGACTCGCCGCCCACCGGCCGGGTGGTGAAGTTCCTCGACGTCACCAAGGCACTGACCGATCTCGCCAAGACCGGCCCGATCCGCGGCCAGGCCGACGGGGTCGTGCGCCTGCTGCACTCCGGCGAGACCGCGGTCCACCTGGTGACGCTGCTGGAAGAGATGCCGGTGCGGGAGACCGTCGAAGCGGTCGCCGAACTCGACGGCGCCGACCTGCGCCCCGGCGCGGTCCTGGTCAACCGGGTTCGCCCGCCGCGGCTGCCCGCCCGTTCGGTGACCGCCGCCGCGGACGGCCGCGTCGACGCCTCGCGCGTCCGCGCCGGGCTCGCGTCGGCCGGGCTGAACCTGCCCGACAGCACCCTCGACGCGCTGGTCGAGGAAACCGTCGAGCACGCCGTGCGGGTCGCGGCCGAGCAACGCGCCCGCGAGCAACTGTCCGAAGCGGACTTGCCGGGTCTCGAACTGCCGGACCTGACCGACGGGGTCGACGTCGCGGCGCTCTACGACCTCGCCGAAGCGCTGACCGAGCAGGGGGTGCGCTGATGTCGGACGTCTTGGAGGTCGACAGGCTGATCGACGATCCGGAGAGCCGGGTCATCGTGTGCTGCGGGTCCGGCGGGGTCGGCAAGACGACCACCGCGGCGGCGCTGGCGTTGCGCGCGGCCGAACGCGGGCGGCAGACGGTGGTGCTCACCATCGACCCGGCCCGGCGGCTGGCGCAGGCACTCGGCCTGCGGGAACTGGGCAACCACCCGAAGCAGGTGCGGGTCGAAGGCTTCGAACCCAAGGGCGAGCTCTGGGCGATGATGCTCGACATGCGCCGCACCTTCGACGACATGGTGCGCGTGCACGCCGGCCCGGAACGCGCCGAGCAGCTGCTCCAGAACCCCTTCTACCAGACCATTTCCACGTCGTTCTCCGGAACGCAGGAGTACATGGCGATGGAGAAGCTGGGGCAGCTCGCGGCCACCGACGAGTGGGATCTGATCGTCGTCGACACGCCGCCGAGCCGGTCCGCGCTGGACTTCCTCGACGCGCCGACGCGGCTTTCCAGCGCGCTCGACGGCCGGATGATCCGGCTGCTCACCGGTCCCGCCAAGGCGGGCGGCTGGGGCTTGCGCAAGGTCGTCAACGCCGGGTTCTCGATGTTCGCGAAGGCGGTCTCGACGATCATCGGCGGCCAGTTGCTGACCGACGCTTCGGCGTTCATGCAGGCCTTCGACAGCATGTTCGGCGGGTTCCGCGAACGCGCGCGCAAGACCTCCGAGCTGCTGCGGTCCGGCGGCACTTCTTTCCTTGTCGTGGCCGCGCCGGAGCCGGACGCGCTGCGCGAGGCGTCCTACTTCGTGGAGCGGCTCTCGGAAGAGAGCATGCCGCTGGCCGGGCTGGTCGCGAACCGGACGCACCCGGTGCTGGCGCCGTTGTCCAGCGCCGAAGCCATCGCGGCCGCCGAGCAGCTCGCGAAGGGCGAGGCCAGCGCTCCGCTGGCCGAAGCCGTCCTTCGTCTGCACGCGGACCGGGTCGCGCTGGCCGATCGAGAGACGCGGCTGCTCGCCAGGTTCACGCGGGCGCATCCCGAGGTCCCGCTGGTGCGGGTGCCCGCGCTCCCCAGTGACGTGCACGATCTCGAAGGCCTGCGCGACATCGGGACCAGGCTGGCCACCCAGTCCTGAGTTTCCGTGAAGGACCCCTTCCCTACCTTGGACTCAGGGAAGGGGCCTTCCACGAAACCATGATCACGAGACTCGGACGCGTACGTCTTCCTCTTCGTCGATCCCGGTGAAACGGCGCTTCGCCGCTTCAAGCAGGTCCGCCCAGCTGGAAACGTCCGGCCGCCGCCGCAGCAGCGCCCGCCGTTCCCGTTCGGTCATACCTCCCCAGATGCCGAAGTTGATCCGGCCATCGAGCGCTTCGGCGAGGCATTCCGTCCTGACCGGGCAACCGAGGCAGACCGCCTTGGCCCGGTTCTGTTCCGCCCCCCGGACGAACAAACCGTCCGGATCGGTGTCGCGGCACGACGCATTGACTCGCCAGCTCGACTGGTTGGTTTCCATACCCCCAGCTCCCTACCCTGGTGTTCGACACACCACGGGGGGACGAAAAGCCTGCGCTCCTGCCCCCATGAGCGTGTCTCCCTGTGTGCTCACGTCGGTTGAGCCGGCACCTCCCCGGTGCCGGTGCCTCCGTTCGGCCGAATGCGACTGCCGCTCGCACTCGCCCGTCTGTCGGCTTTTTCATACGTGAGACGTTGACGGACTGTAGGGGCCCTCGGTTCCCCCCGCCAAGCCCTAGAATGCCTGCTGTTACCGAACGTCACCTCATGGGGTCGATTTCGTGACCGAATACCCACTTACAGCGAGGTGACGTCACGGTGGGCTAACGGGATCCGCGTACCCTGGTCAGCGTGCGCAAAACGGACGGTCTGCTGAAGCTCATTGGCCTGTGTGTGCTCGCGGGGGTGCTGGTCGCGGGGATGTTGTTCCCGGTGGCGGGTGCCGCGGGGGTGTTGTCGAACCAGGCGAGCGAGACCGTCGACAAGACATCTTCGGACCTTGCGGACATACCTCCGCCGTTGGTGACGACGATCACCGACAACACCGGCAAGCAGATCGCGACCCTGTACAAGCAGTTCCGCATCCCGACGAGCGAGACCCAGATCAACGACGCCATGAAGTGGGCGCTGATCTCGGTCGAGGACAAGCGCTTCTACGAGCACAACGGAGTGGACTGGAAAGGCACGCTGCGCGCCGCGGTCAGCAACAGCACCGGCGGCGACACGCAGGGCGCGTCGACGCTGACCCAGCAGTACGTCAAGAACTACCTGATCAACGTCGTCTACCGGGACGACAAGCCGGGGCAGAAGCGCGCACAGGAGCAGTCGGTCGCCCGGAAGCTGAAGGAAGCCCGGATCGCGATCCAGCTGGAAACCAAGCTGAACAAGATGCAGATCCTGACCGGCTACCTGAACGTCGTCGAGTTCTCGCGCGAGATCTACGGCGTCGGCGCGGCCGCGAACGCGTACTTCAACACGCCCGTCGAGAAGCTCACGGTGCCGCAGGCGGCACTGCTGGCCGGCCTGGTGAACAACCCGATCGTCAACGACCCGTGGAAGAACCCGGCGAAGGCGACCGAGCGCCGCAACCTGGTGCTGGACCGCATGGTCGACAACCAGAAGCTCGCGAAGGTGGACGCCGAACGCTTCAAGACCGAGCCGCTCGGCGTCGTCGAAGGCGGCCCGCAGAAGCCCGCTTCGAACTGCACCGGCGCCGGTCCGGAGAACGGTTTCTTCTGCCAGTACGTCGAGGACTACCTCCTCAAGTCCGGGATGACGAAGGACGACCTCTACACCGGCGGATACAAGATCAAGACCACTTTGGACGAACGGGCGAACCACGAAGCCAAAATGTCGGCCGAAGCCCAGGTCAAGAAGACCCAGGACAACGTCGCGAACACGCTTTCGCTGGTGAAGCCGGGCAAGCAACGGCACGAAGTCGTGGCGCTGGCGGCGAACCGTGACTACGGGCTCCACGAAGACCAGGGACAGACGACGTTCGCGTTGCCTTCCGGCGTCTACAACACCGGCGGTGCCGGCTCTGCGTACAAGGTCTTCACCGCCGCGGCGGCTTTGGAAGCCGGTGTGGCGGGGATCAACTCTCCCTTGCCGGTGCCCGACTTCTACACCTCCCACGTGTTCGCCGGTGGTGGGAACAAGTGCGCCCCGACCGGGCCGCCGTTGCGCTCGCGCTGGTACTGCCTCGGCAACGCGGGCGACTACAACCCGGCGGGCGGGACCATGTCACTGCAGCAGGCACTGGCGACCTCGCCGAACACCGCGTTCGTGGCACTGGAGGAGCGGGTCGGCAGCACCGGCCCGATCGTGGAGATGGCGCGCAAACTCGGCATGCGCGACACCATGGCCAGCAACCTCGGCGGTGGCGCCGTCGACCCGAAGTCCGACAATCCCGGCGTCAACGCCAGTCAGCTCCAGGCCTTCGGCCCGAGGCCCGGCTGGCCCGGAAACGCGTCGTTCACCCTCGGCCCCGCCCCGCTGAGCGGTCTGGAGCTGGCGAATGTCGGCGCCACGATCATGAGCGGCGGCGTCTGGTGCCCGCCGACCCCGCTGGCCGGTGTCACCGACCGGGACGGAAAGCCGGTGCCCGTCAAGGAAGCCGCTTGCGAGCAGGTGGTGCCCGAAGGGCTCGCCAACACCCTCGCGGTCGGCATGAGCAGGGACAGCCAGCCCGGCGGGACGTCGTTCGGCGCCGCGAACGGTGCCCGGTGGAACCGGCCGGTGATGGGCAAGACCGGGACCACCCAGAGCAACGGCTCGGGGACGTACCTCGGGGCCACGCCGCAGCTCGCGGGCGCCGCGATGGTGTTCCGTCCGAAGGGTGGAAACGGCGGTCTCTGCTACCTCGGCCCGGGTAACGTGACCACTCGCGGCTGCGAAAACATGTTCGGCGGGAAGACGCCGGCGCAGACCTGGTTCGGGGCGATGTCGAAGATCCTCGAAGGCCAGGAACCGTTGCCGCTGCCGCAGCCGGACCCGAAGTACATGGGCGGCGGACGCTGATCCGCAACGGCCGCGTTCACCAGCACAAATCACGATGAGTCACACAAATCTAACTTTGAGTGAGCGGCTGGCGGCCTAACGGGGAACAGCGGTCGACGGGATCATGTCGGTTGATCGCGACACCCCGCGCCGACCACGGAAGGTGAAGGAAAGAGGCCATTCCAGCGATTTACCGAGATCGCCGGAATGGGGGCGAACGGTCACCACCGAAGAGCACGTAAACTGGACATTGTGAGCACGCTCAGTAACGAAAGCACTTCGGGGGCGACGGTACGGCGCTTGGCCGTGGGAACCGTCGCCCTGGGAGCCGCGACCCTCGGTTACGCGGTCGGAATCGAAAGGCGCCGGTGGACGCTTCGCACCGCGGAGCTCCCGGTCCTCGCGGCAGGGGCGAAACCCTTCACGATCCTCCACATCTCGGACCTGCACATGCTGCCCGGTCACGTGAGCAAGCAACGCTGGGTAGCGGCGCTCGACGAACTCGAACCGGACCTCGTCGTCAACACCGGTGACAACCTGTCACATCATCAGGCCGTCCCGTCCGTGCTGCGCGCGCTCGGCCCCCTGCTCGACCGGCCCGGCGTGTTCATCTTCGGGAGCAACGACTACTACGCGCCGAAACCGAAGAACCCCGCGCGCTACCTCATGCCGAAGGGCAAGAAGAAGCGCATCCACGGCGAGCACCTGCCATGGCGCGACCTCCGCGCGGCCTTCGTCGAACACGGCTGGCACGACCTCACCCACGTCCGCCGCACCATCGAGGTCGCCGACCAGTACGTGTTCACCGCCGGCGTCGACGACGCGCATCTCCACCGCGACCGCTACGCCGACATCGCCGGCCCGGTGGACACCGCGGCCGCCGTCCGCATCGGCGTCACGCATTCGCCGGAGCCCCGCGTTCTCGACGAGTTCGCCGGCGACGGCTACGACCTCGTCCTCGCGGGGCACACCCACGGCGGGCAGCTCCGCGTCCCCGGCTACGGCGCGCTCGTCACCAACTGCGAACTCGACCGCACCCGCGCCCGCGGCGCGTCCCGGTGGGGCGCCCAGATGTGGCTTCACGTCTCCGCCGGGCTCGGCACCTCGCCGTACGCTCCCGCGCGCTTCGCGTGCCCTCCCGAAGCGAGCCTGCTGACCCTCGTCCCACGGGGTACGACCAGCGACAATCGCCGGAACGCGGCCCCCCGCAAAGCCCGGAACACCGTCCGCTAGACTTCTCCACGACCCGTTAAGCAGTACCCCGGGGTGTGGCGCAGCTTGGTAGCGTGCCTCGTTCGGGTCGAGGAGGTCGTGGGTTCGAATCCCGCCACCCCGACGTGTTCGGGACGAGCTGCAGGGCTTCGGCGATCCGGGCGGGTTTGAGCGGCCCGTGGTCACGCAGNACGTCTCAGGTGCTGCCAGGCGGTCCAACATTGGCGGGCAAGGCTCTTTCGCGTTGTGGGCTCCCGCCCTCTGGTCGAGCGGCTGGAACCGGATGTCCTGAAGGCCCCCTTCAAGACATTCAACGTCCCAACGGCTCCCTTCAGGACACGCCCTCCCCCACCGAACAGGCCCATCCCCAAAACACGAGCCCTGGGCAGCCCCCGCCACTCCCAGGGGGGCGACCCCGAGCCCAGCGTATCGGCGGGGGGCGTCCGGACTGGGCGAAAGAGGGGCTGGCGGGGCCGGTAGTCCACAACGGCGATTGGCTGTGGACAACGGAGGCGGCCGCCGAAGTCCGGGGGTTCCTGGGAGCAGAGGGCATCGGGCGCGCGAGAGAGGCCTCAGCGGGTGGCGAGGAGTTCGGTCCAGCACTGGGCGAAATCCCCATCGCCCGAGCGCGCCCACGACCAGGCCGAGCGGGCGGCCGAAGCGAGTTGATCGCGGTCCGGGGTCGTCGCGGTTTCCAGCGCCGTCACCAGCCGCGCCTCCACGGAGGTCGCCAGCGCCCGGTACGTCGTGTCCGTACGGTAGCGGATTTTTGTTCGCACGTCGGTGAAACCGGCGGCCGTGACCGCGGCGGGCAGCGAGCGTCCGGCGAACGGGTCACCGCCCGCGCGGCGGCACAGCAGGTAGTGGCCGCGGAGGGCGGCGTCGACGTTCGCCGTCTTCGGCCGCAGCCGAGCCCGACTCCAGTCCGATGTGGACAGTGCGAGTGCGCCGCCCGGTTTGAGGATCCGCCGGAGCTCCGCCAGCGCGGCGCCCGGCTCCTTCAGATGTTCGAAGACGGCGTGCGCGAAGACCACGTCCACCGAAGCCTCGGCGAACGGCAGCGCGCACGCCTCCGCCACTAAAAAGTCCACTGTGGACTTTCTGTGCCCATCGTCGATACCGAGGGTGATCGAACCCGGCCCGCAGCCGACGTCGACGCACCCCATCCCCGGCCCGAACAGCGGTTGCGCGAACACGGCCCGCTCGACCGCCTGACGCGCGAACCGCGCGGACACCGCGGCGCGCGGCGCGTTTCCCTCCAGCACCCCGCACACAGTACGGCTCCGGAGTGGCAGGATCGAGGGGTGAGCACGCAGCCAGGCACTGAATATCCGTCCGCGGTGGTCCCGGACCGCCTGTTCGACGACGCCGAAGCCGAGGCCAGGTGGCGGGCCCGCTTCCGCGCGCCGCGCATCTCGGTGCCCGAATGGGCCATCGACGCCCCGGACGCCAACGTCTACGTTTCCAACGCCAGCGGCGTGTGGGAGGTCTACTCCTGGGACCGGTCGACCGGTGAGCACCGCCGCGTCACCGACCGGCCCAACGGCACCATGCACGCGACCCCGTCCCCCGACGGCCGCTGGATCTGGTGGTTCAACGACACCGACGGCGACGAATTCGGCTCCTGGGTCCGCGAACCGTTCGCGCCGGGGGCAGCCGCCGAGCGCGCGGTGCCGGGCGTCCACGACGGCTACCCCGCCGGGCTCGAGATCGGCACCAAGGTGGTCGCCGTCGGCGTCTCGACCGACGACGGCAGCGAACTCTTCGCCCATATCGACGGCGAAACGACGTCCTTCTACAAGCACGAGGACGACGCCGGGATCGCGTCACTGTCCCGCGACGAGTCGCTGCTCGTGATCTCCCACTCCGAGCACGGTGATTCACGACACCCCGCGCTTCGCGTCCTGTCGACCGACGGCTTCACGACGGTCGCCGACAAATGGGACGGCGAGGGCAAGGGCCTCGGCGCACTGGAGTTCTCCCCGGTCGCGGGCGACCAGCGGTTGCTGGTGCTGCACGAGCGGCGCGGTCGCGAAGAGCTCCTGATCTGGGACACGGCCGCGGACACCGAGCAGGAGATCGAGCTGGACCTGCCCGGCGAGGTGGTCGCGGGCTGGTACCAGGACGCGCGGGCCCTGCTGATCGTCCACTTCCACCAAGGCCGCAGTTCCCTCCACCACTACGACCTCGCCAGTGGCGAATTGTCCTCTTTGGACACCCCACCCGGCCGGATCGGCGGCGCGGGAGTGCGGCCCGACGGCATCGTCGAGTACTCGTGGTCCAGTGCCGCGCAGCCGCCGTCCGTGCGCGCACGGACGGCGGACGGCGAAGACTCGGTGCTCCTCGAACCGCCGGGCGAGCGCGCCCCGGGTTCGGCACCGGTCACCGACGCGTTCGTCGACGGGATCGGCGGGCGGATCCACGCACTCGTCTCGCGCCCCGCCGACGCGCCGGAAGGTCCGCTGCCCACGGTCTTCTCCTTGCACGGCGGGCCGCATTCGGCCGACGAGGACCGCTTCTCCGCGTACCGCGCCGTGTGGCTCGACGCGGGATTCGCCGTCGTCGAGGTCAACTACCGCGGTTCGACCGGCTACGGCTCGGCCTGGCGTGACGCCATCGAAGGCCGTCCCGGCCTGACCGAACTCGAAGACGTCGCCGCCGTACACGACTGGGCCGTCCAAAGTGGACTTTCGGATCCGGCCAAATGCGTGGTGAACGGCGCTTCGTGGGGCGGGTACCTGAGCCTGCTGGCACTGGGCACCCAGCCGGCGCGCTGGGCGGCGGGGATCGCCGGAGTGCCTGTCGCGGACTACGTCGCCGCGTACGAGGACGAGATGGAGCAGCTCCGCTCGTTCGACAGGGCGCTGTTCGGCGGTTCGCCGGAGACGGTGCCGGCGGTGTACCGCGAATGCTCGCCGATCACCTACGTCGAAGCCGTGACGGCGCCGGTGCTGGTGCTCGCCGGGGACAACGACCCGCGCTGCCCGATCCGGCAGGTCGAGAACTACCTCGACAGGCTCGCGAAGCGGGAGATCCCGTTCGAGTTCTACCGGTACGACGCGGGCCACGGGTCGCTGGTGATCGCCGAGACGATCAAGCAGACCGCGATCGAGGTGTTCTTCGCGCTGCGGGCGGTCGGGCTTCGCTGAAATGCCGGGAAAGGGTCGTTCAGGGCGAAAAATGTCTTGAACGACCCTTTCCCGGCATCCGCGGAGGGATCAGCGCTCGGAGAAGAGAGTCCCGCCGGCCGCCCAGTGTTCGGCGGGGATCTCGTTGATCGTCACCCAGACACCTTCGGCGTTGCCACCGCAGGTGCGGACGAAGGCGTCGGTCACCTCGCGCACGAGGGCCTGCTTCTGTTCGGCCGTGCGGCCGGGGAACATCGAAACACTGATCATCGGCATGGCCGGAACTCTAAAGGCCGCGATCGTGCTTCCGGAGCCTGTCCACCGCGTAGGCGTCACCCTCGAAGGTGAGACGGACCGCGTCGCGGCCGAAGACGAACAGCAGAAGCTCGATCGGCGCGCCGATCACGGTCACCGTGTCCGGGCCTTCCTTCACCCGCGCTTCGCGGCCTTCGGGCGTCTTCAGGATCACGCCGACCGGCGATTTCCGCAGATTGAGCTTCGAGGCCTGCTTGGCCGACTTCCACGCCGCCGCGTCCCGTGCGGAGTCCGCCGGACGGGGTTCCCAGCCGGGCTGCCCTCGGCGGACGTCCTCGTGATGGATCAGGAATTCCGCGCTGTTCGCCAGCTCGTCGAGCGCGGCGATCGACGTCGGCCAGTACCAGGCGGGGCCGGACCGGACCTTGCCGACGACCTCGGACCAGGGTTGCGCGGCGTAGGAGTCCTGCACCCGCTGCGTGTACGACGCCAGCGCAGGGACCAGGATGCCGGGCGCCGCGTCGGGCCGCCGCTCGCGGACCAGTAGATGCGCCGCGAGATCCCGCGTCTTCCAGCCCGCGCACAGGGTCGGCGCGTCCGGGCCGACTTCTTCGAAAAGCTCGCTCAACGCACGACGTTCGTCTCCGGCGACTCCCATACCCCACGACGTTACGCGCCGGTAGGACGCGGGGAAATCCGGCGTGACGCAGGGCACCCGGCTCAGTGATGGAACGCGGTCCGCGGTCGCGGGCCGTGATCGAGCTCGGGCAGCAGCCGCCGGAGGTCGGCGAGCAGCAGCTCGGCGAGGTCGTGCGTGAAACCGTTGCGCACCACGATCCTCAGCACCGCTAGATCGGTCCGGTTGTCCGGGAACGTGTACGCCGGGACAAGCCAGCCACGCTCACGAAGCCGCCGTGACACGTCGAAGACGTCGAAGCCCTCTACATCCGCCTTCGTCGTGAAGGCGAACACGGGCAGCTGATCGCCTCGCGTCAGCAGTTGGAAAGGACCCAGTCCGGCGATCCCGTCCGCCAGGTGGGTCGCGACGTCACGCGAAGCCTGTTGCACGGCACGGAAACCTTCGCGGCCGAGCCGGACGAACGTGTAGTACTGCGCGGCCACCTCGGCGCCGGGACGGGAGAAGTTCAACGCGAAAGTCGGCATGTCGCCACCGAGGTAGTTGACGTTGAAGACGAGCTCCTCCGGCAACGCCTCCTTGTCGCGCCACACCACCCAGCCGACGCCGGGGTAGACCAGCCCGTACTTGTGCCCGGAGGTGTTGATCGACGCCACCCTCGGCAGGCGGAAGTCCCAGTTCAGCTCGGGATCGAGGAACGGCGCGATCATGGCGCCCGAAGCGCCGTCGACGTGCACCGGGATGTCCCAGCCCGACCGTTCCGCCAGGCCGTCGAGCGCGGCCGCGATCTCGGCGACCGGCTCGTAGCTGCCGTCGAAAGTGGACCCGAGGATCGTGACGACGCCGATGGTGTTCTCGTCGCAGCGGGCGATCGCCTCGTCGGCGGTGAGGTGGAAGCGGTCGCCGTCCATCGGCACCAGCCGCGGCTCGACCTCCCAGTACTCGCAGAACTTCTCCCAGCAGACCTGGACGTTCGCGCCCATCACCAGATTCGGCTTCCCGGTGCGGCCCAGTTTCGACCAGCGGCGTTTCAGCGCCATGCCGGCGAGCATGCAGGCTTCCGACGAACCGGTGGTGGAGCAGCCCATGATCGCGGTGGGATCGGGCGCGTGCCACAGATCGGCGAGAATGTTGACGCAGCGCCGCTCGAGTTCCGCGGTCTGCGGGTACTCGTCCTTGTCGATCATGTTCTTGTCGACGCATTCGGCCATCAGCTCGCGGGCCTGCGGCTCCATCCACGTGGTGACGAACGTGGCGAGGTTGAGCCGGGCGTTCCCGTCGAGCATCAGCTCGTCGCGCACGAGCTGGAGCGCGGTGTCGGGCGGGAGCGGGTCTTCGGCGAGGCTGTCGTGCGGGAGGCGGATGTTCGCGGCGAGCGCCGGATACGCGCCGGCGTGCAGCGGGTTGGCCCCGCTCCTGCGGCCCGGGCCGGACGTCGGATCGGGCACGGATCCCTTGTGCAACACCATGGACCGAACGTAACCCGGCAGCGTGGAACCGGCACTCGGACTCGCCCTCCGCCAAGTGCGATGAAGGGGCCTTTCATAGCAAATTTTGCTATGAAAGGCNGGGGCCTTTCATAGCAAATTTTGCTATGAAAGGCCCCTTCATCGCACGCGAGAGCGCGTCAGAGGGCGGATCAGGCCTGCTGCGCCTGCCACATCCAGTGCGCCTTTTCGAGCTCCTGGGTGATCTCGATGAGGAGATCCTGCGTGACCAGGTCGCTCTTGTCGGTCTCGTCGATGCGCTTGCGCAGCCGCTCGATCAGCGCCGCGAGGATGTCGACGATCGCGGCGACCGTGGACTCGACGGACTGCCAGTTGTCGGGATAGTCCGGCAGTCCGGAGCTCTCCACGACGGCCTTCGCCTGGCCGTTCGGCGAGATGCCGATGGCGTTGGCACGCTCGGCGACCTCGTCGACGTACTGGCGCGCGGTGGCGACCAGCTCGTCGAGCTGCAGGTGCGCGCTGCGGAAGTTCGCGCCGACGACGTTCCAGTGAGCCTGCTTCGCGATCAGCGACAGATCCACCAGATCGACCAGCGTGGCCTGCAAGGCGTTACCGGTGATCTCCTTGTCGGCGTCGCTCAGCGGACTCTTGATCGGAGACTTGCCCATCTTCGGTCTTCCTTTCAGAAATCAGTCGGTTCGGGAATGGACCTGCCGCGGACGGGATCAGACCGTCGCGGACAGTGCGACCTCGATGTTGCCGCGGGTCGCGTTCGAGTAGGGGCACACCTGGTGCGCCTGCTCGACGAGCTGATCGGCCTGCGCCTGCTCCAGGCCGGGCAGCGAAACCTTGAGCGCCACGCCGAGGCCGAAGCCCTCGCCCTGCTTGAGCACGCTGACCTCGGCGGTCACGGTGGAGCCGTCCAGCGTCACCTTCGCCTGGCGCGCGACGAGCTGCAACGCGGAGTGGAAGCAAGCGGAATAGCCGGCGGCGAAGAGCTGCTCGGGGTTGGTCTTGTCCCCGCCCGGCCCGCCCATCTCCTTCGGGATCGCCAGCGACTCGTCGATGACGCCGTCAGAGGACGTGACCTCACCGTTGCGGCCGTCGCCGCGAGCGGTGGCCACAGCGGTGTACAGAGCCTCAGCCATTCTTCGCCTACCTCCTGGTCTCAAGACACGCCCCGTTGAGCGTCTCTTCGGTGTCAACGTCCCGCAACCGCGAAACCTTGCCACCCCATGGCAGGCATCACGTCCGGGGACTACCCGGACGATGACCGGAGCAAACGACTAGTGACCGGCGCGACTCAGCGCGAACTCGGCGACCTGGCTTCCGATCAGGCGGAGTGTGCGGACGCTCTTCTCGTCCGAGGCGCCGCCGGCCTCGTCGAACTTGGTCTCCGCCGTGTTGATCGAACCACCCAAAGGGGTGGCCCAGCCGCGCAACGCGTGCGTGATCGTGCGCAGCTGCTCCAACGTGGTGACCGCGGCCTGCCAGCCGTAGGCGACGGCGGCGAGGCCGACCGCGCGGCCGTCGAGGTACGGACGGGCGTCGTCACGCAGGTCTTCGACGTAGTCCAAGGCGTTCTTGACCAGGCCGGACAGCGCGCCGTGGTAGCCGGGCGAGACGACGATGATCCCGTCTGCGTGGCGAATCGCTTCGACCAAGCGGGTGGCCCGCTCGTGCCGCTCGTCCAGCGCGGTGTCGTAGAACGGCAACACCAGCTCCGGCCCGGAAATCAGCTCGGTGGTGACTCCGGCTTCGGCCGCGGCGCCGAGCGCGATGCGCAGCGCACGCTCGGATTGCGAGCCCTCCCGCAGAGAGCCGCCGATCCCGAGGACATGCACCGCGTTCGTCGAAGTCACGCTTTCGAGGCTAGCCCCTCTACTTAAGTGGAGGACCAGGATCTGGAACGGAGTCCTGCGTCACACCCGTTCGCCCCAACCGCCCCGTTCCCCGCTAGACGGCATACCTACTCGAAAGTAACCTGACGGGAAGCCCTCAGGAGGAAGCATGGCGATACCGCTCCAGATCCGTGCCGAGGCCGCGTTTTCGCAGCTTGCGTTCTGGCTCCCGAAGCCGGTCAGACGGGCCATCGCGGGACCGCCCCTCCGCCTGGACAGACAGGAACTCGCGCTGGACGCCCAGCTCCTGCTCCGCCTGCAGAAGCTGGCGAAAGCGTCACTGGTGCGGGGAACCGTCGAAGAGTCGCGCACCATGCTCCTGGCGAGCAGGCACCTGGTCAGCGGGCCGACGATCGAACCGGTCGCCACCAGGGAACTGCTCATCCCCACGGGTGACGGCGACGTGCCCGCCACGCTCTACACGCCGGCCGGGCTGCCGGATCCGTCCGGGCTACTGGTGTTCTTCCACGGCGGCGGCTGGGTGGTCGGCAGCCGCGTCTCCCACGACAACACCGTCCGCTACCTGGCGAAACAGGCGGGCGTGCGAGTTCTTTCGGTGGAGTACCGGCTCGCGCCGGAGACGCGCTTCCCGGGCGCCACCGAAGACGCGATCGCGGCGTTCGAGTACGCCTTCGCGAAAGCGCGGGACCTGGGCGCCGACCCGGCGCGCATCGCCGTCGGCGGCGACAGCGCGGGCGGGAACCTCGCCGCGGTGACGGCGCAGCAGGCCGTGAAACGCGGCGGCGGGGTCCCGGCGTTCCAGCTGCTGTTCTACCCGGCGACCGATTTCACCGTGCGCCGCCGCTCCCGGGAATTGTTCGCGGAGGATCTGTTCCTGACCGACACGGATATGACGTGGTTCGAAGGACATTACGTGCCGAAGGGCACCGATCTGTACAACCCGAAACTGTCGCCGCTGCACGGTGACGTTTCCGGATTGCCGCCCGCGTATATCGCGACGGCCGGTTTCGATCCGCTGCGCGACGAGGGCGAGGCCTACGCGGAGAAATTGCGGAAAGCCGGGGTCCCGGTGGCACTGAGCCGCCAGCCGGACCTGATCCACGGGTACATCAACTTCCTCGGCGTCGGACGGCGGTTCCGTGAGGCGACGGCCGAAGCGGCGGGAGCCCTGCGTCTGGGGCTCGCCCCGAAGTGAAAGCCAGAGCCCGAGTGAGGAGAAATGTCCCCACTCGGGCTCCGGCCCCCATATCGTGGCCCGCCGCCCTGCACGGCGGAACCCGACGACTCCCGGTCTCCCTCTAGGGTGTGGGAAGCGGTACGGGCGGGACCGGCAGCGGCGGGACAGGGAGTCCGCCGAGCAGGCCGGCGAGAATGCCGGTCACGGCTGTGAGCAGGGCTTTCACCAGGTCACTGACGATCTTCAGCGGTCCGGGAAGGTCCGGGAGCGAGGGGATCGGCACCGGCAGCGGCGGCAGCTGTCGTGCCTTCGCCGTCGGGTCGGCCAGCAGCCTGCTGGACTCGACGGAACGGCCCTGGGCCAGGTCGCCGAGCTTCTGCGTTTCGGTCTGGATCTGGTAGCGCTTGCCCGCGGCGATGTCACCGAGGACGGGGCTGAGCTTGTCCAAGTCCGCCCGCGTCTTGGCGACGTCGCCGGCGTAGGCCACCTTGGTGAGGCCGTCTCGCATCTGCAGCACCTGCGCGGCGAGCGCCTGTGTGTTCGACGAGCCCTTTCCACCATCGGTGCTAGCCGTAGCGGCGCCGGCCGAGGCCACCGCCAACAGACTGCCTGCGGCGACCGCGGCAATCGTCCGGGCAATGTTGCCTTTCATTCCCTTACCTCCTGGCCTCTGGGACCTGACGAGGTAAATCGATACCCCCCGTATCGGCCGAACACCACCCGATCACCGGTTGGAACACTTTTCTAACCCTTACGTGCCGGATTCATTCCCGGGTAAGACTCCCGCAATTGATTAACGGCGAAATCTTGCGCCTCCCCCTGAAGATCATCCTTTTCCCGTCGATTTATGACCACCTGTGACCGGTCGACACCGTGGTGCGACTCGTTCACCCACAGCGGTGTAAACGGTGATCGTTTCGCTTGATCACTCCGTCGGACAGGCGTGTCGCACTGCTCCACTCGGGTTGTCCCCCACGCACGCCACGCCCTCTTCTGGTTTCACATGCGAGTGGGGACATGGAAACGCCCCCGGTGCGCGCACCGGGGGCGTTCCGTGGTGGGAGCAGCCTCTGAGGAGAGGTCCTTTACTCGCGGAAGGCGTCCGCGACCTTGTCGCCGAGGTCCTTGTCGACGTTCCGCCAGTACTCGAAGACCCGCTCGAGCACCGGGCGCGAGACGTCGTTCGAGGCGTGGCCGATGATGTTGCTCGCGAGCCGGTCGCGCTGCGCGTCGTCCATCACGTCGCGGACGAGCGTGCCCGGCTGACCGAAGTCGTCGTCCTCGGCGTGGAGCTTGTACGCCGACCGGATGACCTCGTCCTCGACGCCGTAGCCCGAAGCGGTCTCGGCGGCGATCTCCGCGTTCGCGTGCGGACCGCCGTACGAGTTCGGCGCGTACACCGGGTCGCCCGGGTTGTTGTAGCGCATCGCGCCGTCACGCGAGTAGCTGTTCACCGGGGACTTCGGCGCGTTGACCGGCAGCTGCGTGTAGTTCGCGCCGATCCGGTAGCGGTGGGCGTCCGGGTACGCGAACAGGCGGCCCTGCAGCATCTTGTCCGGCGACGGGCCGATGCCCGGCACCAGATTGGACGGCTCGAACGCGGCCTGCTCGATCTCCGCGAAGTAGTTCGCCGGATTGCGGTCGAGCACCCAGCGGCCGACCTTGATCAGCGGGTAGTCGCCCTTCGGCCACACCTTGGTCAGGTCGAACGGGTTGAAGCGGTAGTCCGCGGCCTCGGCGTACGGCATCACCTGGACGTACAGCGTCCAGCTGGGGTGGTTGCCCTGCTTGATGTTCTTGAACAGGTCGCGGATGTAGTAGTCCGAGTCCTCGCCGGCGATCCGGTCCGCGTCGGCCTGCGCGAGGTAGCCGATGCCCTGGTCGGTCTTGAAGTGGTACTTGACCCAGAACTTCTCGCCGCCCGCGTTCTCCCACAGATAGGTGTGCGAGCCGAAGCCGTCCATCTCGCGCCAGTTCGACGGGATGCCGCGGTCGCCCATCAGCCAGGTGACCTGGTGCGCGGACTCGGGCCGCAGCGTCCAGAAGTCCCACTGGATGTCGTGGTCGCGCAGATGGTTGTCGGCGCGGCGCTTCTGCGAGTGGATGAAGTCGGGGAACTTGATCGGATCGCGGATGAAGAACACCGGGGTGTTGTTGCCGACGAGGTCGTAGTTGCCCTCGGAGGTGTAGAACTTCACCGCGAAACCGCGCGGGTCGCGCCACGTGTCCGGCGAGCCGTTCTCCCCGGCGACCGAGGAGAACCGGACCAGGCTCTCCGTGCGCACGCCCGGCTGGAACAGCGCGGCCTTCGTGAACTGACTGACGTCCTCCGTGACCTCGAGGAAGCCGTGCGCACCGCCGCCCTTGGCGTGGACGACGCGTTCCGGCACCCGCTCACGGTTGAACTGGGCGTTCTTCTCGATCAGGTAGTGGTCCTGGAGCAGGATCGGGCCGTTGGCGCCTACGGTCAGGGAATCGTTGTCGCTCGCGACGGGGATGCCCACGTTGTTCGTGGTCGGCAAGGTCACGCCGATGCCTCCTGGTTCGTGGTGGTGAGCGGTCAGTCGTCTCCACCCTCTCGCCTAATCTGGAATCAGTCAAGAAAACACCCCGGACCGGGTGACCCTGGCTACGCGAAAAAAACTTGCACGCGCGTACCAAGTTACGTTCTCATCGGACGTATGGCCCTCGCTCCGTATCGTCGTGTGTTAGCCGTGCCCGGAGTTCCCAGCTCGATGCTGCTGATGTTCCTGGCCCGGCTCCCGATGACGGCCATGGGCGTGACGATGACGCTGTACGTGGTCAACGACCTGGGCCGCGGCTACGGCGCGGCCGGGCTGATCGGCGCCGCCACCACGCTCGGCAGCGCGATCGGGGCACCGCTCGTCGGCCGGTACGTCGACCGCTACGGGCTGCGGCCGGTGGTCGCGATCTGTGGGCTGGCCTCGTCGACCTTCTGGATCAGCGCGCCGCATCTGCCGTATCAGGTGCTGCTCGCGGTCGCGCTCCCCGCAGGGGTGCTGTCGGTGCCCGCCGGCACGCTCGCGCGGCTGGTGCTCACCGCGCTCGTGCCACTCGAACAACGGCGGGCGGCCTACTCGCTGGACACGATCCTGGTGGAGGCGTCGTTCATGATCGGGCCGTCGGCCGGGATCATGGCGATCACTCAGCTGCCCGCGGTCTACGCGCTCACCGGGATCGGGGTCTGCTTCGCGCTTTCGGCGACGCTGATCTACCGGCAGGACCCGCCGATCCGCGCCGAGGCCGACGCCGAGGTGTTCACCGGGGAGCGGCCGGCCGTGCGGAGCTGGCTCACCGGACGGCTCGTGATGGCGATGTTCATCGCCGCGGGCGCGCTGTTCTGCCTGGTCGGCATGGAGCTCGCCGCGCTGGCGACGCTGCGCGCGAGCGGTGACATCGCCTGGTCCGGGCTGCTGATCACGCTGATGTGCGTCGCGTCGGTGCTCGGCGGGGCGATCCACGGCGCGGTCCGGCGGTCGCTTTCGCAGGGCACGCTGATGGTGCTGCTCGCGGTGCTGACCCTGCCGGTCGGGCTGATCGCCGAGCCGTGGTGGCTGCTGGCGATCGTGCTCTTCCCGAGCAACGTGCTGTGCGCGCCGACGCTCGCGGCGAGCACGGAGACGGTCAGCGCCGCGGCGCCCGCCCGCGTGCGCGGGGAGGCGATGGGCCTGCTGGACGCGGCCAGCCGGATCGGGCTGGCGATCGGGAGCCCGATCATCGGGTTCGTGATCGACCACTCCAGCCCCGGCTGGGGCTTCGCGGCCTCGGCGCTGGGAGCGCTGGCGATCGCCTCGGTCGGCTTGTTCTGGCGCCGCTCCCGCACCCCCGCGCGGGTGCCCGCGCTCACTTCCTCCTGACGTGAGCCGAAAGGGCCCTTCACCAGATGCGATGCGGTGAAGGGCCCTTTTGTGGCGTCTCATGCGGGGAAAGTCCCCTTCAGCTCCGGCTAGGCGCAGACCTTCCGGAGGGCTTCCAGCTGCTCGAGGTTGCGCTTGGTCCAGTCCGCGACCTTGCCCGCGTCCTGGATGTTCTCCTTCTGCACCTGCAGGTACGAGTCGGCCATTCCGGTGAGCGCACCCGCCACGTTCTGCTCGCCGACGCTGCCCGCCAGCTCACGCAGACGCTTCTCCTTGTCCGCGGCACGCTCCTTGAGCGTCGCCGGGTCCGGATTGAGGTCGGCGAGGCTGAGCGCCTCGGCGCAGGCGCTGACCTTCGTCGCCGCCTTGTTCGTCTGATCGACCGCGTTCGTGACCTCGCTGCAGCCCGCCAGCGCGAGCCCGGCGGCCGCCAGGAGCGCCGCGATTCCCAACCTCTTCATACGGTCAAGACTAGCGATTTCGTGGGTGGTATGTCGGGTTCCCCCGGCCACCACCCACGAACCGCCCGGTAATTCAGCCCTTCACGCAGACGACCTGCTTGAGGTGCGCGACCACCTCGACGAGATCCGTCTGCGCCTTGATCACCGTTTCGATGTCCTTGTACGCGGCCGGGATCTCGTCCACCACACCGGAGTCCTTGCGGCATTCCACGCCGGCGGTCTGCGCGGCGAGGTCCTCGGCGGTGTACAGCTTCTTCGCCTTGTTCCGCGACATCCGGCGGCCCGCGCCGTGCGACGCGGACTGGAAGGACGACTCGTTCCCGAGACCGCGCACGATGTACGAACCGGTGCCCATGCTGCCCGGGATGATCCCGAGGTCGCCCGAACCCGCGCGGATCGCGCCCTTGCGGGTCACCAGAAGATCGACGCCATCGTAGGTCTCTTCGGCGACGTAATTATGGTGGCAGCTGATCGCGTCGTCGAACGTCGTCTGCGGCACGACGTCCTTCAGCGCCTGCTTCACGAGCGCGACCATGGTGGCGCGGTTGCGCGCCGCGTAGTCCTGCGCCCAGAACAGGTCGCGCCGGTACGCCTGCATCTCGGGCGTGCCCGCGACGAACACCGCGAGATCCGGGTCCGGCAGATCCGCGTTGTGCGGCAGCTTCCGCGCGACGGCCATATGCCGTTCCGCGAGTTCCTTGCCGATGTTGCGGGAACCGGAGTGCAGCATCAGCCACACGCGGCCTTCGTCTTCGCCGCCCTGTTCGAGGCAGACCTCGATGAAGTGGTTACCGCCACCGAGGCTCCCGATCTGGCGCGACGCGCGGTCGTGCAGGTCCTGAACGCCGGGATGCAGGTCGCCGAAGGACTTCCAGAACGCGTCCCAGCCACCGACTCCGTGCACCTTCGCCGGGTTCACCGGGGTCTTGTGCAGGCCGAACCCGACCGGGACGGCCGATTCGATCCGGCGGCGGAGCTTCAGCAGGTCGTCGGGCAGGTCGGCGGCGGTGAGCGAGGTCCGTACCGCGCTCATCCCGCAGCCGATGTCCACGCCGACGGCGGCCGGGGACACCGCGTCGCGCATCGCGATCACGCTGCCGACGGTCGCGCCCTTGCCGTAGTGGACGTCGGGCATGACCGCGACGCCGTGCACCCACGGCAGGTTGGCGACGTTGTGCAGCTGTCGCATGGCTTGGTCCTCGACCGACGTGGGGTCTGCCCACATCCGGATCGGAACCCGCGAGCCTTCGACCGCCGTGTACATGATTTTCCCTTCGTGGAAACGTTTGTCGCCACAGAGCATGCACTGGCCGAAGGTCCCCGACAACGCAATTACGACGTGAAGGGCCCTTTCCCCGCATAGGACGCAGCGAAAGGGCCCTTTTTGATCGGGGTCGTGAGTGGTAAGGACCGTCTTTATCGCTCACGACCCCTNCCGCATCGCATGCGGTGAAGGGCCCTTTCAGCCCACATCAGGAGTTCGCGGCGACCAGTTCCGCGATCTGCACGGCGTTGAGCGCCGCGCCCTTCCGCAGGTTGTCGTTCGACAGGAACAGCACCAGACCACGACCGCCGTCGACGCCCGGGTCCGTCCGCAGCCGCCCGACGTACGACGGGTCCTGGCCGGCGGCCTGCAGCGGCGTCGGGATGTCCGACAGCTCCACGCCGGGGGCGCCGGTCAGCAGTTCGGTCGCGCGGGCGACCGAAAGCGGCTGCGAGAACTCGGCGTTGATCGAGATCGAGTGCCCCGAGAACACCGGCACCCGCACACAGGTGCACGAGACCAGCAGCTCCGGGATGCTCAGGATCTTGCGGCTCTCGTTGCGGAACTTCTTCTCCTCGTCCGTCTCGAACTCACCGTCGTCCACAATGGACCCGGCCAGCGGGAGGACGTTGTGCGCGATGGGCCGCGCGTACTTCTTCGGCTCGGGGAAGTCCACCGCCGCGCCGTCGTGGGTCAGCGCGCCCGCGTTCGCCGCCGCCGCCGCGAGCTGGCCTTCCAGCTCCTCCACGCCCGCGAGCCCGCTGCCGGACACGGCCTGGTAGGTGCTGGCGACCAGCCGCACCAGGCCCGCTTCGGCGTGCAGCGGCTTGAGCACCGGCATCGCGGCCATGGTGGTGCAGTTGGGGTTCGCGATGATCCCCTTGCGCGCCTCCCTGACCGCCTCCGGGTTGACCTCGCTGACGATCAGCGGGACGTCCGGGTCCATGCGCCACGCCGACGAGTTGTCGATGACCGTGGCACCGGCCGCGGCGAACCGCTCCGCCTGCGCCTTGGAGGTCGCGCCACCGGCCGAGAACAGCGCGATGTCCAAACCGGACGGATCCGCGGTCGTCGCGTCCTCGATGACGATTTCCCCGTCACGCCAAGGAAGCTTCGAACCGGCGGACCGCGCCGAGGCGAAGTACCGCATTTCGGCGACCGGGAAATCCCGTTCGGCCAGCAGACGGCGCATCACGCCGCCGACCTGACCGGTCGCCCCGACCACGCCTACCCGCAGACCTTCCGGCATCAGCGACCACTCCCCGCGTAGACGACGGCTTCTTCGTCGCCGCCGAGTTCGAACGCCTCGTGGATCGCGCGCACCGCGTCGTCGAGCTGCGCGTCCCGGATCAGGACCGAGATCCGGATCTCCGAGGTGTTGATGATTTCGATGTTGACGCCCGCCTGCGCGAGCGCTTCGCAGAAGGTCGCCGTGACACCGGGGTGCGAGCGCATCCCCGCGCCGACGAGCGAGACCTTGCCGACGTGGTCGTCGTAGAGGACCGACTCGAAGCCGATCTCGTCCTTGATCTTCTCCAGCGACTGCACGGCCTTGGCCCCGTTGGCCTTCGACAGCGTGAAGGTGATGTCGGTGCGGCCGGACGAGGTGCTGGACACGTTCTGCAGCACCATGTCGATGTCGATCTCGTTGTCGGCGATCACGCGGAAGATCCGGGCGGCGGCACCGGTCGTGTCGGGCACGCCGGTCACCGTGATCTTGGCTTCGGAGCGGTCGTGCGCCACACCGGTGATCAACGCTTGTTCCACGGGGATCTCCTCGATAGAACCGGTCACCGTGGTGCCCGGCTTGTCACTGTAGGAAGAACGGACTCGGATCGGGACGCCGTAGCGGCGCGCGTACTCCACCGAACGCAGGTGCAGGATCTTCGACCCGCTCGCCGCCAGCTCCAGCATCTCCTCGTAGGCGATGGTGTCGAGCTTCCGCGCGTCGGACACGACCCGGGGATCGGCGGTGTACACACCGTCCACATCGGAATAGATCTCGCAGACGTCGGCGTTCAGCGCGGCGGCCAGCGCGACGGCGGTGGTGTCCGAACCCCCGCGGCCGAGGGTGGTGATGTCCTTGGTGTCCTGCGACACGCCCTGGAACCCGGCCACCAGCGCGATGTAGCCCTGGTCGAGGGCTTCCGTCACCCGGCTGGGGCTGACGTCGATGATCCGCGCGTTGCCGTGCACCGACGTCGTCACCACACCGGCCTGCGAGCCGGTGAACGACCAGGCCTCCGCGCCCTGCGCCGAAATCGCCATCGCCACCAGGGAGTTGGAGATACGCTCACCCGCGGTGAGCAGCATGTCCATCTCGCGTTCCGGCGGCGCCGGGTTGACCTGCTGAGCCAGGTCGAGCAGCTCGTCGGTCGTGTCGCCCATGGCGGAGCAGACGACGACCACGTCGTTGCCCGCCTTCTTGGTGGCGACGATGCGTTCCGCGACGCGTTTGATCCGGTCGGCACTTTCCAGCGACGAACCGCCGTACTTCTGGACCACGAGGGCCACGCCCGAACCTCCTCGACGGGCCGGGCGTGCTCCTGGTGGGCACCGAGGAGCCCCCGCGTCCCTTATTTGGGCGAAAGCCTACCGGGGTGACGCGCGCTCGCCACCCTCGTAAGTGGTCCTGACCACCAGTTCGAGGACTCCTGGAAGTAAATCTTCCTCAACACCAACGAAATAGTCGGAGGGCTTTCGCTTTAGTGACGGAGAGCACCCCTTGTTAGGGTCCGGCGGTGGACAAACCCGCCGAGACGAGTACCCCGATCGCGCCGATCCTGGCCGCCAGGTGGAGCCCGCGCGCCTACGACGAGTCAGCGATCGTCACCGAAGACCAGCTCCGCGCGCTGCTCGAAGCGGCCCGCTGGGCGCCGTCGTTCGGCAACACCCAGCCCGCCCGCTACCTGGTCGGCCTGCGGGGAACGCCGTCGTTCGACCGCATCCTCTCGACGCTCAACTCGGGCAACCGAGCGTGGGCCCATCGCGCCGGGCTGCTGCTGATCGGCGTGATGGTGACCACGAACGAGAAGGGCGAAGTCCCGTACGCCGAGTACGGGCTGGGGCTGGCGAGCGAGAACCTCGTGCTCCAGGCCGTCGACCTCGGCCTGATCGCGCACCAGATGGCGGGCTTCTCCGCCGAAGCGGCGAAGGACTTCTTCGGCCTCCCTGACGACGTCGTCCCCAAGGTCGCGATCGCCGTCGGCTCGCCCGCGGACCCCTCGGTGCTCGAAGAGGACTGGCGCGTCGAGCGTGAAAAGGCGCCGCGCGAGCGAGTCCCGCTGGCTGATTTCGCCTACGCCGACGCCTGGGGCACGAGCGCTTTCGACGGCTGAGGGAGCCAGCGAAGGGCGAGGATTCCGAGCCCGACGTGCAGCAGGCTGAGCACCGCGACGGCGGTGTGGAGACCCGCGACGAAGGCCTCCTTCGCGTCATTAGCGGTCGCGGGCGCGATATCGAGGGTTTCGCCGAGGGTGGGGGCCAGGTCCGGCCCGGCCAGCCGGAACACCAGCGCGGCGAGCGAGCCCATGAGCGCGATCCCCAGCGCGTTGCCGATCTCGTTACTCGTTTCGGCGATCGCGCCCGCCGCTCCCGCGCGCTCGGCGGGCACCGCGGCGACGGCCGTGTCGGCCACCACGCTGAACGAGATGCCGTAGCCGACGCCGGCGACCACCGTCGACGCGACGTACCAGCCCGCTCCGCCCGTGACACCGGTCATGAGCAGCAGGGCGAGCCCGGCGGCGATGGAGAAGTGGCAGACGACCAGCGCCGCGCGTGCGCCGATCCGGTCGACCAGCGCGGGCGTGACGACGCACATGATCGTGAGCACGGCCGCGCCCGGCAACGCCAGCAGCGCCGCGTGCAGCACGGGCAGGCCGAGCACGGACTGCAAGTGGATCCCCGACAGGTACGCGGCCGCCGACCACGCCGCCAGCGGCAGCAGCCCGGTGACGATCGCGATCGTGAAGACACGGTCGCGGAACAAGGAGAACTCGACCAGCGGGTACTCGAGACCCCGCTGACGCCGGGCGAACCACACCAGCAGCCCCGCCCCGGCGACGGCGGCGGAGACCGCGGTGACCGACAGTCCGTCGGCGGCCGCGTGCTTGATCCCGTAGATCGCGAGCAGGAGCCCGGTGGCGGACAGCACGACGCTCAGCACGTCGACGCGTCCCTTCCCGGTGGCCCGCACCTCCCGCAGCAGCACTGGCGCGAGCGCCAGGAACACCGCGATCACCGGCAGGTTGACCAGGAAGACCGAGCCCCACGCGAACCGTTCCAGCAGGACACCGCCGACGACCGGGCCGATCGCGAAACCGGCGGCGAACGCGGCCGCGAAGATCCCGATGGCCCGCGCCCGGCGTCGCGCGTCGGGGAAGAGCTCGCTCAGCACCGCCAGCGCGGACGGCAGCAGCGTCGCTCCCGCCAGCCCCATCAGGGCACGGAACGTGATGAGCAGCTCCGGGTTCGGGGCGAACGCAGCGCCCGCCGAACCGATGCCGAACACCGCGGCGCCGATCATCAGCAGCTTCAGCCGCCCGTACCGGTCGCCGATATTGCCGAACGCGATCAGCAGCGAGCCGACCGCGAAGCCGTAGACATCGAGGATCCACAGCGCCTGATCGGCCGTGGGGGTGAGCGCCTGGCTGATTTCGGGCATCGCGAGGAACAGGATCGATCCGTCCATGGAGACCAGGAACACCGGGCAGAGGATCACCAGCAGGCCGAACCAGGCCCGGGAGTGCTGTCGTGTCATGCCCTCGACGCTGTACCGGCTTCGAGTGAGCAGCCATCCCCGTGCCGTGGGTACACCCGGCGGGTACACCCACGCGGCGGGCGGAGAACTTAGGCTCGGAGTCATGGAGAGCCTCGGCGTGTACCTCAAGAGCCGTCGTGATCGCGTGACGCCCGCCGAGATCGGCCTGCGCACGTACGGCACTTCGCGCCGTGTACCTGGTCTACGCCGCGAAGAGCTCGCCCAGCTCGCCGGAGTGAGCGCCGGGTACTACACACGACTGGAGCAAGGACTGGCCGAAACCGCTTCACGGCAGGTGCTCGACGCGCTCGCCCGCGCGCTCCGGCTCGACGACGTCGAGACCGGCCATCTGCACAACCTCGCCCGGCAGACTTCGCTCCCGAAGCTGTCGGACCCCGGCCCCGAAGACCCGCACCCGCGGGTCCTCGCGCTGCTGGAGAACCTCGGCGAGGCCGTGCCCGCCCTCGTTTTCGGCCGTCGCGGCGACGTGCTCGCGTGGAACCACGCCGGACACACGCTCATGGCCGAACACCTCGATTTCGACGCGCCGAAGGATCCCGAACGGCGGCCGTCGCTGCCGCGCATGTTCTTCCTCGACCCGCTGACCCGCGAGCTGCACCGGAACCGGGCCGAACTCGCGCCGATCCACGTCGCCTACCTGCGGTTGACCGCGGGCCGCTATCCCACCGACGCCCGCCTCGCCGGGCTCATCGGCGAACTTTCGATGCGCAGCGACGAATTCGCGACCCTGTGGGCGACCGGCGACGTCGCCGACTGCACCGTCGGCGCCATGCACCTGCGGCATCCCACGGTCGGTGCGGTGAGCGTCGACTACCAGGTGTGGCTCCAGCCCGACAGCCCTGACCACCGGCTGGAGATCTACACGCCGAAGGACCCGGGATCCGCCGACGCGCTGAAGATCCTGACCCACTTCGATCGCTAACCTGGGGTCATGGGGGCCTTTCGCAGCGTTCTCCGCAACGAATCCCGCACGATGGCCGGACTCTGGCTGTATCTCAGGCGCCGGCAGGACGGCGTCGACGGGGACGCCGTCGCGGTGCCGTACGGCGCGAACGGGAAGTCGATCTTCATCGTGTTCGCGGTGGTGAGCGCCGTCGAAGCGGGTCTCTTCTGGCTGATCGACTTCGGCCTCGTCGTCGACCTTCTACTGCTGGCCCTCGGCGTTTACTCGGCGCTGCTGGTGTTCGGCGTCTACGCCGGCACCGTCGTCCGGCCGCACGTGATCTCGTCGCGCGAGGTGCGGGTGCGCTATGGCTCCTTCTACGACGTGCGGATCCCCAGGGAGAACGTGGTCAGCCTGCGGCACGTGAAGGAAAGCCACGAGCCCCTCAAGGCGAAGGCCTTTCGCGACGGAACCTGGTTCAGCTACGACAACTTCTACGAGACGAACCTGGTCGTCGAGCTGCGCGAGCCGATCACGGTGACCCGGCCGCTCGGCGCGACCGAGACCGTCCGTGTCGTCAAGTTCCAGGCGGACGACCCGAAGGCCGCTGTCGAGGCTTACGAACGGCTCGGCGTCGGCTAGTTCGCTCCGCCCACGCGCCGGATGATCTTGGCGAGGATCCCGGTGACCACCATCCAGAAGATCGCGGCGATACCGTAGTTGATCAGTACGCGGAGCTTGGCGTCTTCGGGCATGAAGAGATCCTTGAAGCCGAGTAGGAGCCCGTCGGCCCAGCCGCGGACGAACGACACGATGCCGTTGTCAGGGTTCGCCTCGCCGATCACGAAGACGACGTGCAGCACGAGGATGGCCGCGAAGATCAAGCCGACCCAGCGGACCACGCTCGCCAGTATCCCGGCCGCGCGACCACCGCCCGCTCGCCAGTCGACCTTGCGTCCGGTCGGCTGATCAGCGGTTTCCTTCTCTTCAGCGTGCTCGCCCATGCCGGGCAGTGTGGCACGCCGCCTGGTCCGATTGCTACCCGTGAGTAACCCGAATGGGCGCCACTTGAGTCACGGTTCGATCGCGGCCCGGGTTTCCTTTCGAGAGATCTCGCGGTTAAGGTGACGTCGTGGCTCGAGCTCTCCTGCTTCGCTGCCGCGACGGGGCCTGATCGGACCGGCTCCCCGTCGCGGGGCTTCGTGGTGCCGGTCGTCGCACCCGATTCTTCAGGAGAACCGTCCCCTCATGAGTATCCGCAAGCCCACCCGTCCTGCCCCTTCCGAGCAGGCTTCGTGGAACACCCAGCGCGGCACTTCGATGCCCGTACACCGTTACCGCCCCTGGTACGACCTGGTCGAGGACATCTCGCTGCCCGACCGCACCTGGCCGGACAAGCGCATCGAAACCGCGCCGCTGTGGTGCGCCGTCGACCTGCGTGACGGCAACCAGGCCCTCATCGACCCGATGTCGCCCGCGCGCAAGCGCAAGTTCTTCGACCTGCTGGTCCGCATGGGTTACAAGGAGATCGAGGTCGGCTTCCCGGCGGCCTCGCAGACGGACTTCGACTTCGTCCGCGAGATCATCGACGAGGGCGCCATCCCGGACGACGTCAGCATCCAGGTGCTGACCCAGTGCCGGCCGGAGCTGATCGAGCGCACCTTCAAGGCGCTCGAAGGCGCGCCGCGCGCGATCGTCCACATCTACAACTCGACCTCGATCCTGCAGCGCCGCGTCGTGTTCCGCGAGGAGCGCATCGGCATCACGAAGATCGCTTCGCAGGCCGCCGAGCTGGTCGTCGACTACGCCGCGAAGCAGCCGGACACCGACTTCCGGTTCCAGTACTCGCCGGAGTCCTACACCGGCACCGAGCTGTCGTACGCGCTCGAGGTCTGCAACACCATCACCGAGATCTGGCAGCCGACGCCGGAGAAGCCGGTGATCCTGAACCTGCCCGCGACCGTCGAGATGGCGTCACCGAACGTCTACGCCGACTCGATCGAGTGGATGCACCGCAACCTGGACCGCCGCGATTCGGTGATCCTGTCGCTGCACCCGCACAACGACCGCGGCACCGGCATCGCCGCCGCCGAACTGGGCTTCCAGGCGGGGGCGGACCGGATCGAAGGCTGCCTGTTCGGCAACGGCGAGCGCACCGGCAACGTCGACCTGGTCGCGCTGGGCATGAACCTGTACAGCCAGGGTGTCGACCCGCAGATCGACTTCTCCGACATGGACGAGATCAAGCGGACCGTCGAGTACTGCAACCAGCTGCCGGTGCACGAACGCAGCCCGTGGGCCGGTGACCTGGTGTTCACCGCGTTCTCCGGCAGCCACCAGGACGCGATCAACAAGGGCCTCGACGCGCTGAAGGCCGCCGCCGACAAGGTGGGGACGCCGGTCGACGAGCACCCGTGGGAGGTCCCGTACCTGCCGATCGACCCGAAGGACATCGGCCGCAACTACGAGGCCGTGATCCGGGTGAACTCGCAGTCCGGCAAGGGCGGCGTCGCCTACATCATGAAGGCCGAGCACCAGCTCGACCTGCCGCGGCGCCTGCAGATCGAGTTCTCGAAGGTCGTCCAGCGCCACACCGACACCGAGGGCGGCGAGGTCGACCCGGCCACGATGTGGAACGCGTTCTCGGCCGAGTACCTGGACCTGAAGACGCCGCTGGAGCTGGTGCGCCAGCACGTCAGGGACAACGGCGACGGCGAGTACGACATCACCGCCACCGTGCGGGTCGAGGGTGACGAGCACGAGGTCACCGGCCGGGGCAACGGTCCGATCGCGGCGTTCTTCGACGCGCTGTCGACCGTCGGGTTCGACCTGCGGCTGCTGGACTACAGCGAGCACACGCTCTCGCCGGGCGACGACGCGCGGGCCGCGTCGTACATCGAGTGCGCGATCTCCGACCGGGTGTACTGGGGTATCGGGATCGACCCGTCGATCGTGACCGCTTCGCTGCGGGCCGTCGTCTCGGCCGTGAACCGGGCGAACCGGTAGTTTCCGGCGTTCCGTGAAGGCCTCCTTCCCTACCCTCAAGGTAGG
>NZ_CP150484.1:416372-489677 GCF_037997115.1 Amycolatopsis coloradensis | reverse complement strand
TACCCTCAAGGTAGGGAAGGAGGCCTTCACGGCTTAGGCTTTAAGCACGCGTGATCGCCGTTTTCACCGTGGCCAGCACGTCGGCCGGGTCGGTGCGCGTGGTGTAGTCCGGGTGCACGTCGATGTACCGGATGACCCCCTCGCCGTCCACGACCAGGACGGTCGGGTAGGGCAGCTCCCATTCCGCCGCCCCGTTGATCTTCTCGACGTCGCCGATGAGCGTGTCGAAGGCCGGCTTCGTCTCCGGAGCCAGCCGGAACGTGATGCCGAGCGCGCGGCCGAGCTGGTTGTCCACATCGGACAGCACGGTGAACTCGAGATCCTTCGTGGACAAGGAGTCGTCCGGCAGCTGCGGGCTGACGGCGACCAGCTTCACACCCAGGTTCTCCAGCTCCGGCAACAGTTCCCGCTGATACGTACGCAAGGCCAGGTTGCAGTACGGACACCACGCGCCGCGGTAGAACACCACGACCGCGGGGCCGTCCGCGACCCGGACCCGCTCGCCGCCGGCGTCCGGCAGCACGAGGTCCGGCATCGCCGTTCCCGGCTTCGCGGCCGCCTCGGCGACCACCCCTACGAACGTCGCACGGTCGGCCTTGAGCACCTCGGCGACCTCGGCCGGAACGTGGCTCGCGACGGATTCCCGCAGCTCGGCGAGGTCGGTGTTGAGATCCCCCATGGTCAGCTCCCTTGGTTGTACTGATCGGTACAGTGCGGCCGACTGTACTATTCGGTACATGAGTGGTCAACCGGCGAAGACCCCGCAGGGGCGGATGACGAGGGACGCGATCGTCGACGCGGCGGCGGAGCTGATGTACGTCAACGGCGTCGCCGGGACGAGCGTCGACAAGGTGCTCGCGGCGAGCGGCGCCGGGAAATCGCAGATGTACCACTACTTCAAGAACAAGGATCAGCTCGTCGAGGCGGTCATCGCCCGCTTCCTCGAGAAGATCCTCGGCAACCAGCCGACCATCTTCGAGCTGCACGACTGGGCCGATTTCGACCAGTGGGCGAGCGAGATCCTGGCTGTCCAGACCACAGCCAAGGGGCCGATCGCCTGCCCGCTGGGCAACCTCACCGGCGAACTCGGCGACGACCCGAAGATGGCGCCGCTGCTGGACAAGGCCTACCGCGAATGGGAGTCACATCTCCAGCGTGGGCTGGAATCGTTGCGGGAGCAGGGGAAACTCGCCGCGGACGCCGACCCGGCCAGGCTCGCGCAAGCCGCGATGAGCTGCGTCCAGGGCGGCCTGCTGATGGCCCACCTGCGCCATGACGTCACGCCGATCGCCGACGCGCTCCAGATCGCGCTGGACCACCTGAAGAGTCACGCTCGCCCGTGAGCGCGCCGACCTCGTCGGCGAGCGCGTCGAGCACCTTCGCCACCGCCGGCCGGGAAGACGCCCCGATCCGGTAGACCGCTTCCACGTGCCGCGCCGCCTTGATCCCGGCGAGCGGGCGGCCGACGAGACCGCTGCCACGCCGAGTGTCCATTGTGTACCGGGGAAGCAGCGCGATCCCGTGCCCGGCGGCGACGAGCCGCTCGGTGATGCGGAAATCGTTGATGCGCTGGACGACCTGCGGGCGCACCCCGGTGCGGATGATCAGCGACTGGAGGATGTCGTCCACCGGGAACCCCGCGTTGACGCTGATCCAGCGTTCGTCGGCGAGTTCGGCCAGCTCGATGCGGCGCCGCTTCGCCAGCCGGTGCCCGGCGGGGAGCGCGACGTCGAGCGGTTCACGCAGCAGATGCCGCGTCTCCAGCCGGTCCGAGCCGAGCGACGGCGCGTGCTCGTCCCGGTGCGCCACCACGATGTCGTAATCCGCGACGAGCCCGGGGACCTCCGGCGGGGTCATGTCGACGTCGCGGACGATGACGTCCAGCCCGTCGAACTCCGCCGTCCGGCGCAGCAGCCCTGGCAGCAGCATCAGCCCTGCCGACTGGAAGATCGCCACCCGGACCCGGCCGCGCGGGGCACTGCGATAAGTGTCCAATTCGGACTCCGCGCGTTCGAGGGCGGCGAGCACGTCGTCCGCGCGGGCGACCAGCGCGCGACCCGCGTCGGTCAGCCTCAGTCCTCTTCCGGCGGGTTCGGTCAGCGCGAGACCGACGTCACTCTGCAAGGCGCGCAGCTGCTGGGAAACCGCGGACGGCGTGCAGTGCAACGCCTTCGCGGCCGCCGTCACGCTGCCGCGGTCGGCGAATTCCCGCAGGGTCCGCAACCGGCCGATGTCCATACCGCCAGCATATGTGAAGCCGAACTGAACGATCGCTGCAAATATTCTCGCTGGTCCTAAAGGGTCGCACCACGTAAGAGTGAAGACATGCCCGCCCGCGATCGTCTGCTCGCCCTACTCGTCGCCGTCCTCTGGGGCTGCAACTTCCTCGCCATCCACGCCACCCTCGGCCAGTTCCCGCCCGTCTTCGCCGGCGGGCTGCGCTTCGCGGTCATCGCCATCCCGACGATCCTGTTCGTACCGTGGCCGAAGGTGAAGATCCGCCACCTGCTCGGCTACGGGCTGGGCTTCGGTACCGGGCAGTTCGTGTTCCTCTTCATCGCGATGGACACCGGCATGCCGACCGGTCTCGCGTCGCTGGTGCTGCAGGCGTCGGCGCCGTTCACCGTCCTGCTCGGCGCCGTCTTCCTGCGTGAACGCGTGTCCGGACGGCAGCTCACCGGCATCCTGCTCGCCGTCGCCGGGATGGCGACGATCGCCTGGCAGCAGGCCGGGAACGCCGCCCTGCTGCCGGTGATCCTGACCCTCCTCGGCGCCCTGAGCTGGGCGTTCGGCAACCTGAGCACGCGGCAGGCGGCACCGGACAACCCGCTGAACTTCGTCCTCTGGATGTCCGTGGTGCCGCCGCTGCCGATGTTCGCGCTGTCGCTGGTCATGGAGGGCCCCGCCGAGATCGGCCACTCGCTGAGCACCCTCGGCACCACCACCGGGCTGATCGGCCTCGGCGGCCTCGCCTACGTCGTGCTGTTCGGCACGATCGTCGGCTCCGGGATCTGGACGTCGCTGATGCGCCGCAACCCGGCGGGTGTGGTCGCGCCGTTCTCGCTGCTGGTGCCGGTCGTCGGGCTGTCGATGGCGTTCCTGGTCCTCGACGAACGCCCTTCACTTGTGGAGATCCTCGCGGCGGCCGTGGTCATCGGCGGCGTCCTGTTCGGTTCGACGAAGCGCCGCGTGCGCGAACCGGACTTCCTCGCCGAAGCCGAAACGCCTCAGCCCACTGGTGTGCGGTGAGGCTTTTGGGCACGACTTCCTTGCCGGGACAGGTGAACACCCGCCGTACGAAGTCCTGGTAGCGCACTCGATCCGCGTCTTCGACGAGCGGACGCTCGCGGCGGGTCATGGTGAGCAGACCGCCGTCGACGCCGGGCCGCGGGCGGAACGCCGCGGCGGGCACCCGGCCTGCCAGCCGGAAGCCGAACCACGGCCACCACTGCGCGGTCATCATGGTCGCGCCACCGACCCCGGCCCGGCGGCGCGCCACCTCCCACTGCATGAGCAGGACGGCGTCCGTCCAGCCGGGAGCGGCGAGGACGTGACGCAGGGTCGCGGTGGTCAGGTGGAACGGCAGATTGCCGACCAGTACGTGTGGCGTCTTCGGCAGGGGGAACCGCAGGTAGTCCGCGGTGACGATCTCCGTGGACGCCCGGACGCGCCCCGCCAGCCGGCCGGCACGGCGGGCATCGATCTCGATGCCGGTCAGCGGCCTGGCGAGCCGTTCCAGCGGCAGGGTCAGCGCGCCGTCGCCCGTGCCGAATTCGATGATCGGCCCGCCGGTCGCGGCGACGAGCTTCACGACGGTTTCGATGGTGTTCCGGTCGATGAGGAAGTTCTGGCCGAGTTCATGACGGCCAGGACGCTGTGTGCGCAAGGGATCTCCGCGGCTTCGAGGTGAGCCGGGCAGCACGAGGCCTGCCCGGCGATGACTCGCTCGGGCGGCGGTTCCTTGCTGGACGCTGAGGATCCGCCGCTAGGCGCGGCGGGTCCTGGTGAACGCGGAAGCACACATGGCGGCGAAACTACCTCGGGCCGGAGGCCTCACGCCAATCGTTTTCTACGCGCCGATCCGGCTGGTGCCGAGGTGCTCGACCGGGCCGGACAGCGCGGCCTTGACGTGGCGGGTGAGGTCGTCGGTGAGCACTTCGGTCTCGCCCTTCTCCAGCCCGTCGACGACCTGGCGGGCGACGTCGCGCGGGTCGTTCTTGGGGATGTCGAGGCCCTGGGTCATGTCGGTGTCGGTGTAGCCGAGGTGGACGCCGACGACCTGCGTGCCCTGGTCGGCGAACTCGATGCGGAGCGAATTCGTGAGGGACCAGAAGGCCGCCTTCGACGCGCCATAGGAGCCCGAGCCGGCCGCCCACGACAGGATCGAATGCACGTTGACCAGCGCTCCGCCGTCCTTGAGCTGCGGCGCAAACGCTTGCGCGATCCGCAGCGCGCCGAAGACGTTCGTTTCGAAGACCGGGCGGTGCGCGTCGACGTCATCGGTCAACAGCGAACCGAGGCCGAGGACTCCGGCGTTGTTGAAGACGATCGTGGCGTCGCCCGCCTTCTCCGCCAGCGCGCGGACGGATTCGGGGTCGGTGACGTCGAGCGGGAGCGGGACGATCCGCGGGCCGGTCTCCTCGCGCGGCGACCTGGCGGTCGCGTAGACCTTGGCGGCACCGCGGGCCAGCAGTTCGGCGACGAACGCCTTGCCGAGCCCGCGCTGCCCGCCGGTGACCAGGGCGACGGCGCCTTCGATGGAGGTCATGACTGTGCTCCCTTGACAGAAGTGATCATTGTTTGCCTCTGTCGTCAGCATGGCGACGCGCGCCGACAGAGTCAAGTACGCTTGACCTATGTCATGGACCGCGACGGACCGATATCGGTTACGCACCGCGCCCTCGGGGCTGGCGCTCGTTCAGGACTTCCTCAACACGAAGGCGATCAAGACCTACGGCCTCGACCTGCTGAGCGACACCGACCTGACGCGGCCTTGGGCCGCCGAGGCGCTGGCGGAATGGTCGCGGGCACGGGACGCCGAGGTGCCCGAGATCACGCTGGGGCCAGGCGACCTTCGCGCGCTTCGCGACCTGCGAGAGACCTTCGTTTCGCTCCTGGAAGGCGGGGACGCGGACTTCGGCAAACCGGTCAAGGCGGATCTGACGCTGCGGGACGGCGTCGTCCGGCTGTTCCCGTCCGGTACCGGACGGCAGTGGCTCGCGTCGGCGCTGTGGACGGAGACGCTGCTCGCGCAGCAGGCCGGGATCTGGCCGCGGCTGAAACTGTGCCGTCTCGACGGCTGCCGTTCGGCCTTCTACGACGTCTCGCGCAACAACAGCGGGGTCTGGCACGACGTGCGCACCTGCGGGAACGTCGCCAACCTGCGGGCGGCCCGGGAGCGTAAGAGAGCGCTCAGCTGAACGAAGCCAGCGCCGAGGGGATCGGGATCTCGCCGCCGATGACGTCGAAACCCTGGTTTTCGGTGAGCGGCTCGTCGAGGGTGGCGACCAGGACGGCGGCGACGTCCGCGCGGGAGACGTGCCCCGGTTCGAGGTGACCGCCGAGCTTGACGCGGCCGGTGGGCTGGTCGTCGGTGAGCGTGCCGGGCCGGACGATCGTCCAGTTCAGGCTGGAGCGCCGCAGGACACTGTCGGAGATCTGCTTCGCCATCAGGATCGACCGCACCAGGCGATCGCCCTGGTCCGGCGAATCCGCGAACTGCGCGGAAAGCTGCACGAATCGCGAGACACCGGCCTTCTCGGCGGCGCGGATCGCGGTGATCACGCCGTCGCGGTCGACGAGGTCGACGGAGGCCTGATCGGGATCGGGTGCGCCGATCGCGCTGATCACCACCTCGGAACCGGCGAGCGCCTCGACGAGGTCTTCCGCGTCCGCGGTGACGTCCGCGACCACGGTTTCGGCGCCGAGACCGGCGACCTCCTCCGCGCGGCGACGACTGCGCAGCCCCGCCCGCACCTGATGGCCTCGGCCCCGCAGAAGCCGGACCACGTGGATCCCCGTCCGCCCCGACGCTCCCAGCACTGTGACCCGCATGACACGAGTCTGCCCGAAGGTGGCCTTCCGCGCTGGTCAGGCGCCTGCCCGCATTTAGTCCTCTAAATGCGAGAAGCGCGTGAAGGCCCCTTTCCCTCGGCTGAGCCGGGTTCTCCATCGCCTTGCTGATGTCCNAACGACCTTGAGGTCGCGTACTTCGAGGAGTGCCATCAGAAATCACCGCCTGTTCTTCGGATCGAGGGCTTCCCGCAGGGACTCGCCGAGCAGCGTGAACCCGAGCGCGACGATGATGATCGCGATCGCCGGGTAGTACGCCAGCTCGGGGCGGATGTCGAGGAACTGCCGAGCGCTGCGGCTCAGCATGATGCCCCATTCCGCCCGGTTCGGGTCCGGATCGCCGAGACCGAGGAACGACAGCGCCGCCGCCTCGAGGATCGCGGTCGCCAGGGTCAGCGTGGCCTGCACGATGACCGGGCCGAGCGAGTTGGGCAGCATATGCCGCAACACGATCGCCCCGCGTTTGACGCCGAGCGACGTCGCCGCGAGCACGTGGTCGCTGTTTCTCTGCGCGAGCATCGAACCGCGCAGCAACCGCGCGAAGATCGGCACGCTGACCATCGACACCGCGACGATCACCGTCCACTGGCTCGGCTTCTGGAACAGCGCGGCGACCGAGATCGCCAGCAGCAGCGACGGCACGGACAGCATGACGTCGACGAGCCGCATCAGCACGGTGTCGACCCAGCCGCCGAACGCACCGGCGAGGCCACCGATGATCATGCCGACCACGACGCCGATGATCGTCGCGAGCACACCGACCAGCAGCGTGTTCTGCGCGCCGACCAGCAGCCGCGAAAGGTAGTCGCGGCCGAAGTCGTCGACACCGAGCGGGAAACCGGGCTGAGCGCCCGGGATGATGCCCTGGCCGAGGATGACCTGGCTCTGCAGATACCGCTCGTAGGGATCCTTCGGCGCCAGGAGCGGCGCGAAGATCGCCACCAGCAGGAACAGGCCGGTGATCACGGCGCCCGTGATGGCCACCGGGCTCCGCATCATCCGGCGCAGCGCCTCGCCACCGAGGCTGTGGCCCTTCGCCGACGAAGCCGCGAGCTTGTCGATCGGCTCCTTCTTCTTGTTCAACAAGGTGTTCATCGGACACGCACCCTCGGGTCGATGAGCCCGTACGAGATATCGACCAGCATGTTCACCAGCACGTAGACCAGCGCGCCGAACAGCAGCAGCGCCTGCAGACGTGGGTAGTCACGCCGCTCGATGCCTTCGGCGAGCAGGAAGCCGAGGCCGCGGAAGTTGAACACCCGCTCGGTCAGCACGGCGCCACCGAGCAGCGCGCCGGTCTGGAGGCCGATGACGGTGACCACCGGCAGGAGCCCGTTGCGGAGCACGTGACGGCGCCGCACGATCGGCTGGGTCAGGCCCTTCGAGTTGGCCGTGCGGATGAAGTCCTCGTTCAGCACGTCCAGCACCGAGGCCCGGGTGATCCGGACGATGACCGCGAGCGGGATCGTGGCCAGCGCGAACGCCGGGAGGATCAGGTGGGTGAGCGCGTCCCAGGCGGCGTCCCATTCCTGGGTGATGATGCCGTCGAGGACCGCGAACCCGGTGACGGTGGTGGCGTCGAGACCGGCCATCTGACGGCCCTGCGAGGGAAGTCCCAGCGGGGCGGCCAGCAGGTCCTGCATCATGTAGCCGAGAAAGAACACCGGGACGGCGACGCCGACCAGGCTGAGCACGATGATGACGTTGTCGACGGCCCCGCCGCGGAAGCGGGCGGACAGGTAGCCGAACGGGATGCCGAGGCCCACCGCGATGAGCATCGCGCAGAAGCCGAGCTCGATCGTGGCGGGAAGGAAGTTCCCGATCTCCGACATGACCGGCTGGGCGGAGACCAGCGAGTTGCCGAAATCGCCGGTGATCGCCCGGCCGAGGAACTTGAAGTACTGGACGAAAATCGGATCGTCGAGGCCGAGGAGCTTGTTCAGGTCGGCGATCTTCTCCGGGGTCGCCTTGTCACCCAGGAGGGCGCCGGCGGGGCCACCGGGCAGGGACCGGAGCCAGGCGAAGATCAAAATGGACAGGATCAAGAGCGTCGGTATCGCTTGTAGCAGCCGACGCACGAGAAAACGGAGCACGTGCGTTCCTTTGTTGCCAGCCCGGGAATGGGCCACAGGGGGCGGGCGCGGTAGCGCCCACCCCCTGGTGGCTCAGTGGTGGTGGATCAGTTGACCGTGACGGTGTAGAAGCGCTCGTCGGTCAGCGGGCTGGCCACCAGGCCCTTCACCTTCGGGCCCACGACGATCGCCGGGGGGCCGTAGGAGATCGGGATGGCGGGCAGGTATTCCATGATCTTCTGGTTCACTTCCTGGTACGCCTTGGTGTGCGTCTCACCGGCGGGCGCGGCGTCCGCGGCCGAGATGGCCGAGAACAGCTCCGGGTTGGTGAACCCGAACTCCGGCTTCTCGCGGCCGAAGAAGGTACCGACGAAGTTACCGGCGTCGTTGTAGTCACCGGTCCAGCCGAGCAGGTGCACGTCGTGCTTGCCCGCCTTCTGGACGTCGTCCTTGTAGCCACCGTTCCACGGCTTGGCGACCGGCTCGACCTTGATGCCCATGGCCTTCATGTCCTCGGACAGCGAGGTGAAGATGTCGGCCGGGTTCGGCATGTACGGCCGGGTGACCTCGGTCGGGTAGTAGAACTTCAGGGTCATGCCCTCGGCGCCGGCTTCCTTCAGCAGGTCTTTCGCCTTCTGAAGGTTGTAGTCGTACTTGGTGACGTTCTCGTTGTAGCCGTCGATCGCCTTCGGCACGAACTGCGTCGCGGTCTCGGCGCCCTCGGGGAGCTTCGACTTCACGAACTGGTCGCGGTTGAGACCGTAGGCCAGCGCCTGGCGGACCTTGAGGTCCTTCAGCTTCGGGTTGTTCTTCTGGTTGATGCCCAGGTACAGGATGTTGAACGACGGGCGGATGAGCACCTGCTCGCCGTCGTTGCGCAGCAGGCCGTAGTCCGCGGGCGACGGGTAGTCGTAGCCCTGGATGTCGCCGGCCTTGAGCGCCTGCTTGCGGGCGTTCTCGTCCGGGATGACCTTGAAGACCAGCTTGTCGAGCTTGGCCGTCTGGGTCGGCGAGTCGGTGGCCTTGACCAGCGTGATCTCACCCTTGGCCTGGTCCCAGCTCTCGAACTTGAACGGGCCGGTGCCGGTGGGGTGCTTCAGCGCGTACTCCGGGTAGGAGAACGAGTCACCGCTCTGGGTGACGGCGTCGGCGTTGTACTTCTTCAGCGCGTCCGGGCTCTGGATCGAGAACGACGGCAGCGTGAAGGCCGCCGGGAAGGCGCCCTTGGCCTTGTTCAGGTTGAGGACGGCGGTGGACTCGTCCTTGACCTGGCAGTCCTTGAAGACCGGGTCGCCGGAAGCGTCGCCCTCGTTCTTGGCGAAGCCCTCGAAGACGTCGCCGTAGTAGATCATCTGGCTCTGGGCGGCGGCGCCCTTCATGTTGAACATGCGGTTGAAGTTGAAGCAGACCGCTTCCGCGTTGAACGGGGTGCCGTCGTGGAACTTCACACCCTTCTTCAGGGTGAAGGTCCAGGTCTTGCCTTCGTTGCTGCCTTCCCACTTCTCCGCCAGACCAGGCTCGAGGTCCGCGGTCCCCGGCTTGTTCATGATCAGCGTGTCCATCATCTGGCGGATGATGCGGAAGGTCTCACCGTCGTCGTTGAAGAGCGGGTCGAACGTCTTCGGGTTACCGGCGGCACCGAAGACCATCGTGCCTCCCGAGCCACCCCCTGCGCCTTCTTCACGCTTCGATTCGGCACAGGCGGAAATGGAGACCGCGAGTGCGCCGGCAAGCCCGATCAGGGCCACACGGCGTGCTCGGGTCACCCGCAGTTGCTGCATCTGGCACCCCTTGAGGAGATTTTCGGTGTTTAGGCACCGTCCGGTCGGTCGGAAAGTCGAGCTCCACGGACGATCGGTGTGCCCGCCGACACTAGCGGGAACTCAGCCCGCACTTAAGCACGCGAGGTTACGATCGCGCTACACGACGGCCAATACGACCGCAAAGTGTCCGCAATTCCGGACGGAGTGTAATCAATTCCGGACCACTAACGCGTAGAGTGCCGGGTCACTGACTCAAATGGGTGCTTACCGCTACAACCAATGGGTCACTGACAAAACAGGACATTCGCGGGTATCGGGCCGCCTCTCGTGAGTGCTAAGGCCGGTTCTAACCGTCCTTACCACTCACGACCGCCTGTACCGATACCGGTGGTTTCGCGTGACCGACCGGACGACATACGTGATCCAGCGGACGACACGCGTGTCGTCCGTCCAGTCACGCGAAACCGCCACTCGGCTCGGGGTTCACCACTCACGAGGGGTGACAACGCGATCCGCCGCGGCCCGGGTCCCGTCGACCGCGAACCACCCGCGCTCGAACAACTGCCAGCGCCGCAGTTCCGCCCGGGACCCCTCGCCGTCACGCTCGACACCGCGGTCCAGCCGTTCGGCCTCGCTCCCGCCGTCCAGCCAGGTCAGCAGGGACAACGACGGCCGCATCCGCGCGCGGCCACTGGAAACGCCCTCCAGCACCAGCACCTCGGGGACCGGGATCTCGATCTCTTCACCCGGCAGTGGGACGCCACTGGACCAGTCCACTCGCCGGTACCGGCCGACCCTGCCCGCGCGCAGCGGTTCCAGGACACCGGTCTCCAGCCGCGGCCACCACGAAACGGGTTCGTCCCAGGTGGCGAACTCGTCGGTGCTCACCAGCGCCACCCGGACACCACGACCGGCCAGTTCGGCCACGATCTTCCCGGCCAGCGTGGACTTCCCGGAGCCGGACGGGCCGTCGACGGCCAGCACGCGGACGGCGCCCAGCCTCGGCGTGGCCGCGAGAAGGGCGTCGATCAGCGTGCGCGTGCGGGGCTCACTTCGGGGAGCCCCTTGACGTTGTCGGGCGTGGCCGTCCTGGCTTCGAGCGCGGCGACCCGTTCTTCCAGGTCACGCTGGGCGTCGGCGAGTTCGCAGCGGAGCAGCGCGATCTCCTCGACGGAGGTCCGGACCTCTTCTTCGAGATGCCCGACCTCGGTCGACAGATGCAACGCGACCAGCGCCAGCACCACGCCGGCCAAGAGGAATACGAAGTTCGACGGCGTCTGCACGCCGGTTATCCGTGCCATGAAGTCGGCGGCCTGCGGAACGAGGGCGAGCACGACCACGCCGACGGCGAGGACGAGCCAGACACCCGCGTACTTTTCCCGCAGTTTCCGCCGCCGCATCATCTCGAGGACGACGAACAGCACGAGACAGGCGACGACGATGCTGAGAATGCGCCAGCCAGCCATAATCAGCTCCTTTTACGCCGAATCCGACGAGTCGACGGCGGGGCGGCGGCGCACCAGCGCCAGCAGCAGGGCGAGTCCGGCGCGGCCGAGGTAGACGGCCGATTTCACCGGCGAATGGCTCGGCGTTCCGGCCGCCCGTTCGCGCATGATCACCGGGATTTCCTTGATCTTCAGTTCGGCGCGGATCGCCATCACCAGCGATTCGACCGTGTCGCCGAGGTATTCGGCCGGGTAGTACGCGGCGAACAGTTTGATCGCGCGCGGGCCCATCGCCTTGAAGCCGGAGGTCACGTCGGTGAGCTTGGTCTTCCCGAGCCGGGAGAAAACGACCGAGAGCGCGACCATCGCGTATTTCCGCGGGCCGCTCGCCTTGTACGAACCCTTGCCCGCGAACCGCGAGCCGATCGCGATGTCGGCGTCGTCGAGCGCGTCCAGCAGGGCGGCGACCTCGTCGGGATCGTGCTGACCGTCCGCGTCCACCTGGACGACGACGTCGTAGCCGCGGGCGGCCGCGTACCGGAAGCCGGTGCGCATCGCCCCGCCGACGCCGAGGTTCACCGCCAGGCGGGCCACCTCCGCGCCCGCCGCACGGGCGAGCTTGGCCGTGTCGTCGGACGAGCCGTCGTCGACCACCAGCACGTCCATGCCCGGCAAGGACTGCTTGACCTGGGAAATGACCGCGCCGACACTGGCCTGCTCGTTCAGAGCGGGCATCACGATGAGTACGCGGCGGGTGGTCACGGACGTACTGGACACTGGATCACTCTATCTTCTTACTGGCCGTGAGCGGTGTCGGACCCGGCGGGGGCGCCGGCGGCGACCACACCCTGCTGACCTTCGATTTCGTAAACCGACGCGTCGAGGTTGTGGAAGACGCGTTTGAAACCCGGAGTGATGTCGAGGCGCTGGAGGCCCACCGCGGACTGCGCGTTGGGGGCCACCTTGCCCTTGCCGACCAGCACGTAGCGCACCTTGAGGTCGGTGAGCGCCTCGCGCACACGCGGCTCGCGGTTGATGTCGTTGAGGAACACGCTGAGCCAGCCCGCCTTGGTGGTGAACTCGGCGCCGTAGTTGGTCCACTCGACCGGCTGGACCCCCGCGAGCGCGTACAGCCACACCGAGCCGTCGGCCTTGTCGTTCATCACCCGCTCGCCCGGGACGACGTGCTTCCCGAGCCAGGCGTAGGCCTCTTCCTCGCCCTTGCTGACCGAGGGACCGTCCGGGCCGTAGTTCATCGCGAGCCGTGCGGAGTTGCGGCCGATGTAGCCGCCCTTGCTCAGCACCGCGACGACCAGGCCGACCACCAGCGCGCCCGCGACGGCCGCGGTGAACGGGTTCAGGTTCGGTTTCCGCTCGCCGATCTTCTCGGCGAACTTGCCGGACGCGGTGTGCACGAACTCGCCGAACGCGACGGCGCCCGCCAGCGGCACGAGCGCGCCGATCCGCCAGTGGTCGTTGTAGAACACGCCGGTCAGGGTGTGGATGAGCGGGGTCTCCAGCGAGATCGTCGCGGCGAACAGGCCGCCGAGCACGACGTACGCGCCGACCATCCAGAGCATCCGCCGGTGCTTGACCAGGAGGAACACCCCGATGATCGCCGGGATGCCGATCCACCACTGGGGGAACGACGCCATCGGCGAGAACGTGATCGTCTGCCCGAGCGCGCCGGACACGCTGGTCTCCGAGGCCCAGAACGCGCTCGTCACACCACCGGCGTTGTAGAGCGCGGGAAGGACCTGCGGGACGCCGAGCACGACCGCCATCACGACCGTGGCCACCAGCGAGGCGGCGCTGCGGCGCCAGCCGATCTTCTCGAAGCGGAACAGCACCGCGAGCAGGATCAGCAGGAAGTAGACCATGATCACGAAGATCAGGCTGGTGTGCAGGCCGGCCAGGCCGGCGACGCCGACGCCGATCGCGAGCGGTCCGGCGACGCCGTTCGGCTTGAGCAGCAGGCGGGCGAGCGCGAGCATGGCGGGCACGAGCGCCACCCCGGCGACGTACGGCCACAGCGGGCCGCGCCACAGCGAGTCGTACGGGAACGCGGTGAACCAGGTGGACACGGCCGCGGCGGCGGCGGTCGCGAGGACCGGCATGCGCCAGGCGCGGCACATCGCCGCGACCCCGACCGGGACGGTCAGCACGACCGCGAGCGCCGCCAGGTTCAGCGTCGGCATCATCGTCAGGCCGCCCTTGCCGAAGATCAGGGCGAGCAGCGCGTGGTAGGTGTCCGGGTAGAAGTAGTCGGTCTGGTTCGGCAGGTTCGCGATGGTGCCGACGGTCGACGCGCGCGCGTCGCCGTGCTCGGCGATCCAGCGCACCAGGTTGCCGTGGAACGGTGCGTCCCAGCCCTGCTGGACGTTCTCCAGTGAGTGCGAGCCGCGCAGGAAGGTCACCGTGCCGACGCCGAGGCCGACCACGACACCGGCGCCGATCAGCAGGTGGTCGCGCAGGGAGCGCTTCGTCTCGTCGTCGTCTTCGTCCTCGGCCCACTCGGGGTGCCGCTTCGCGGTGAAGCGGAGGACGAGGAACGACAGGGCGAAACCGACGACGGACAGCAGCAGGACCCAGAGGCCGACGTTCAGCATGGTCCAGCGGATGCCGAAGCGGCCGAGGATCGGGATGCCGATGGCGACGAGGCCGAAGGTCAGCAGCGGGGCCGCGGCGGCGAGCGTCCAGCCGCGCAACCTGATGGCGGCACCGAAGACGAGCCCCGGCAGCCAGAACGCCAGCAAGACCAAAAGAACGTTCATCGAATTCGCTGTCCAACCCTATTCGGCGTCAAGGACGCCACCTCGTTCGCGGCGCGCGATGCGCGGCCACACTATCGAGACGTTTCGGAAGTTCGCGCGTTGCCCGTCGCGGGGGTGCCCCTCACCACGAACGCCATGACGACCAGCAGGCCGACGGTCGGTCCGGCGGCGAGGCCGACGACGGCGCGCACGACCGTGTCGCCGGGGAAGAACAGCAGGACCAGCGCGGTCGCGACGACGACCGCCGCCCAGGTGATCAGCACCTTCGTGGCCTTGGCCTGCGCGACGAGGACGGCGGCGAGCAGCTGCATCGCGGCCAGCAGCACCGAGGACCAGACCAGTCCGGCCATCCACCAGGCTTCGGGATCGTTCTTGGCGCTGTAGACCAGGCGCACCACCCACGGGCCGATCAGCCAGCCGATCAGCGCGCCGAGCGCCGCGAGCACCAGCGCGCCGGCCGAGCCGAGCGCGAGCAGCCTCCGCAGCCGGTGCTTGCCCTCCTCGGTGCTGGACAGGCGCACCACGGTCGGAACGGCGATGGCCTGGACCGGCGCCATCAGCGTCAACGGCGTCCTGGCCACGAACAGGGCGACGAAGAGCACGCCGAGCTTGTCCTTGTCACCGCCGGGCGCGAGCAGGCTGACCAGCGCCGGATACCCGGTGATGACGCTCGCGGTGAGCCCCGCGCCCGCCAGCAGCATCAGCATGTTCTTGACGATCGGTTTCGCGGGCACATCCGCTTCGAGCTTGGGATCGACCAGCTTGGCGGTGCCCCGGGCGAACAGCAGCCAGGCGAACGAGCCGGTCGCGGCGGCGATGGCGAACCAGTACAGCTGGGTGAGCCCGGCGACCACCAGCGCGGCGACCACGAGGATCCGCACGGCGGCCTCGACCAGGATCAGCCACGAGTAGGACCGGACGTGGTCCTGGCCGATCAGCAGGCCTCGCGCGGCGAACTGGAAAGCGAACGACAGCCCGCCCGCGAGCACGATCACCGCGAGCGCGAACTGACCGCCGTAGACCTTGTCGGTCACCGGCGGGATGAGCGTGAACAGGGCCGCGACGGCGACCGCGACCAGGCTGGTGACGAAGGCGAGCACCGCCGGGCGGCCCGCCTTGCGACCGGCGAGCGCGGCGTGCGCGGACTGCCGCGAGATCTCCTGTTCGAGCGGGGACAGGGCGGCGCCCAGCCCCATCAACATGCCCCAGAAGGAGAGCAGGACCGCGTTGTCGGCCTTCGACAGCGTCCGGCCCCAGACGACGGTGAGGACGTAGCCGAGCGCGATGGCGATCAGCAGGTAGACGCCGATGCGGCCGGCGGATTTCCCGGTGTCCTTGGCCAGTTCCTCGCTGTTCACCGTGCTGCTCATCGGCGCAGCCGGGCTCGCAGCGCCATGAAGAGGCCTCGGAGCGCTCCGGCGCCGAAGCCGGCGGCGAACACCGGGGTGAGCTGGGCGACGGCCTTGGCCTCGGCCTTGGTCGCGCCGAATTTCGTCACCGCGAACCCGGCGGCCGTCGACCCCGCGGCGGCCAGCGCGACGGCGGTCTTCGGCCGCTTCGCGGCGACACCGAGGCCGAGCACGCCGACGGCCATCGCGGCGAACAGGCCGTTGCGCGCGGGCCCGGGGGACGCGAGATACGAATCGACGAACGTGGTGCCGCGGAAATACGACTGCCCGACGAACTTCTTGAACGAATCCCGGCCGTGGTAGGTCGCGGAGAACTCGGGCGCGAGGAAGATGCGGTGGCGTTCCGCGATCCAGCGCAGAACACCCGTGTCGTCACTGGCGAAACGAACGTCTTCGAAGAGCGACTCGAATGCGTTGGACGAATCCTCGAGAACGTCCTTCGGCGCGGAAAAGAATCCGGTGCCTTTGGGGAAGACGTCGAACTCCTCGATACCGAACGACATCAACCGCGGGTTCGCGCAATAACGGCGCCACGGGATCTTGACCAGACCCGCCATGAATCCCGCATACGGATTGTGTTCGGACGCGACGTTGATGTGACCGTTCCACACGGTGCGCTCGGGATGGTCGACGAGCTGGTCGCGAAGGAAGGTGAGCGAACCGGAGTCCACGATCACGCGGCTGTCGAGCAGCAGGATCTGCCGCCCGGACGCCTTCGCGATCCCCGCGCGGCGGGCTTCGAACCGGCCGCTGTTCGGCTGGGTGAGGACGGTGATGCCGTACAGCTCCTGCAGCTTGGCGAGCTTGGCGCCGGTGCCGTCGGTGCTGCCGTCGTCGACCACGACCACCTCGACCGGCCAGTTCGCCGACTGTGCCGACGCGATCAGCGCGCCGACACTGCGATCGATCCAGTCCTGCTCGTTGTGGACGGGGATCACGACGGACAGGGCCGGGAGGAGCGAATTCGCACTCACCCCGGCGAGGCTACCTTGCGCGGCCCACCAGTATCCTTCGGGCACCGCAGACCCCGACAGAATGGCTCTTCCGGTGATTTCCTTCATTCTCGGCACCACGGCGGAACTGATCAAAATCGCGCCGGTCTACCACGGCATCCTCGAACGCGGGGTCCGGCCGAAGATCTGGTTCACCGCGCAGCACGTCGACGAGGTCTCGGACGTTCTCGCCGACCTGAACCTCCCGGAGCCCGACGTCTGGCTCGTGCCGAAGGAGAAGGCGCACAACCTGGAGTCGCCCGCGCAGGTGCCGGGCTGGGCCACGCAGGTGCTGCGCACCGCGTGGAGCCGCCGCGCCGAGCTGAAGGCCGCGCTGGTCGAGGATGGGCGTCCGCCGCTGGTGCTGGTGCACGGCGACACCTTCACCACGCCGTACGGCTCGCTCATCGGGAAGCGGATCCTCAAGTCGCGGGTCGGGCACGTCGAGGCGGGCGCGCGGTCGGGCAGCATCATGTCGCCGCTGCCGGAGGAGCTGAACCGGAAGATCGCCGCGAAGATCGTCGACATGCACTTCGCGCCGAGCGCGCGTGAGGTGAACAACCTCCGCAACGCGCGCGGCGTCGTCGTCGACACCGAGGCGAACACCGCGATCGACGCGATGCGGATGGCCATCAACGGGCCGCTCGACGTCGAGGGCCTGCCGGAGAAGTTCGGCCTCGCCACCCTGCACCGGTTCGAGCTGGTCTCGCGCGCGGAGAAGTACCGCGAGGCGCTGGAGATCCTGCGCGAGCAGAGCAAGCAGATGCCGATCCTCTACATGGCGGGCGCGCCCGAGCGCGAGAAGATCCGTTCGCTCGGCCTGGCGAACCTCTTCGACGAGAAGAACTTCATCATCCAGCCGAAGATGCGATACCTGAAGTTCCTGCCGCTGGTCGCGCGCGCCGAGTACGTCGTCACCGACTCGGGTGGCCTGTCGGCCGAGTGCTACTACCTCGGCCTGCCGTGCGCCGTGCACCGCGAGCGCACCGAGACGCCGCAGCATCTCGGCGAGACCGTCGTGCTGACCGAGATGCGCGGGGACAAGCTGCAGAACTTCCTCGACACCTACCAGAACCGCCGCGGCGAGTCCTGGGTCGACAAGTTCCACCCGTCGGAGATCATCGTCGACACGCTGGCTCGTCTGGGCTACTGCTGACGCATCGCGCCGCCTTCGCGGACTGACATGAAAGGCCCCTTCATTGCAAATTTTGCGGTGAAGGGGCCTTTCATAGCATCGGGGCCTGCTCTCATGGATGTCATGAAAGGGTCGTTCAAGACGTTTTTCGTCCTGAACGACCCTTTCATGACATCTGAATCCGAGTGCTCGTGAGCCGCCAGCCGAGTACGGGGAGCAATGCTTGGCCGACCCGCCAACATCGGCTGGGAAGGTACGACGGGCGGCTCGTCCGCGTCGTCGGTGATCGATGAGCTGGTGCGTGAGGGCGCTCGGCGGATACCGGCCGAGGCGCCGCAGGCCGAGGTTGAGTCCTATATCGCCCGGTTCGGCGGTGGGCGTGACGAAAACGGCACCGCATGGTGGTGCATGACGTTGAGGAGCTACTGGCGTTCTATGGCTACCCTGCCGAGCACTGGATCCACCTGCGCACCTCGAACCCGATCGAGTCGACCTTTGCCACCGTGTGGCACCGCACCAAGGTCACCATGGGGCCGGGCTCGCGCGCGGCTGGGCCGGCCATGGCGTTCAAGCTGATCGAGGCTGCTCAGTAAGCACGCTTCGACAACGGCAAACTCGTCGAACGACCCGTGAGGACGCTGCCTAGTCTGCCCTCGACGAGGCCGATCCACCGTCCTGACCCACCCGCTGGGCGACGAGGTCGCGGAACACGTCGAGGTCGCCGATGACCTCCTCGGCCCGGTCTCGCTGCAGGTGCATGCGGTAGTAGCGGGCGCCGATGGCGTCAGGGTCGGCCTCACCGCCGCCGGGAATGACGCCGGAGGCGATCGTCACCGTCGCCGCGTGGATACCCTGGGGGCGCAGTTCGGTGTGCAGGGCGTGCGCCCAGTTTCGCAAGGCGGCCATGGCCAGACCGACGTTGGCCAGGAATGGCGCGGGGACGGTGGAGGATACGCCGGTGGTCAAAAGTATCGTGCCCTCACCACGGGCGCGCATGTCCGGCAGCACCTGCCCCACGGCCGTCACCGCGCCCAGCACATGCAACTCGAACTGCGCCGTGGCCGAGGCGACCGTGGTCTGCGCGGCGTGGGTGATCGACCCGGTCGGGCTGGGACTGTAGGTCAGCACATCGACCGGTCCCAGCGTGTCCCCGGCCGCAGCGAGCGCGGCGGCCAGCGCACCACGATCATGGATGTCCGCGGGAAACGCCGCAGCGGTGACACCCCCCTCAGCCAACTCGCTGACCAGGCTGTCCAGTCGGTCCTTGGTACGGGCAATCAACCCGACGCGGAAGCCGCGGCTACCGAACGTCCGGGCGACCCCCATCCCCAGCCCCGGGCCAGCACCGACAACCACGAGCGTCTTCGCCACCACAACATCCCTTCCGGCCACCGCGGCTCAAGCCGAACGTTCCCGACCCATCGTCAGGCGGTTACTCTTTGTTCGTAGCACCATGATTTGTCACTGAACCGTCGGTGGCAAGACGGCACATTCATGTCGGTGACACACACGGAGGTAACCCCTTGACGACCTACAGGAGGAACACCTCGCCAGCCGCGCGGCACCGCGACGTCAGGCCCCATCCACTCACAGATGCCAACGGTGACGAGCCGGACGACGAGGTATGCCGGCAGGTGCTGGGGATCCTCGCCCTGATCGGCGACAAGTGGAGCATCCTGGTCATCGGGCAACTTCGCGATCAGACCCTGCGCTTCAGCGAGCTGCACCGCGCGGTCACCGGCATCTCACAGCGCATGCTCACCCTGACCCTGCGGCAACTCGAACGCGACGGCCTCCTCACCCGCACCGTGCACCCCGACGTTCCCCCACGCGTCGACTACGCGCTCACCCCACTCGGCACGACGCTGCTGGACTCCGTCACCGCCCTCGGCGAATGGGCCACCACTCACCGACACGAGATCAACGACAACCGACACCGCTACGACGTGACCCACCAAGCGATCCGAGGGACTTGACAATTCCTCAGTACAGGTCAGCGAACCCGCTAAGCGCGTGAAGCCCCCTTCCCTCGGCTGACCCGAGGGACGGCCTCCTCGAAGTCGAGGTCGAGCGCTCGGGCGAGGACGACTTTGCGCAGGTNCCAGCCTGTCCGGTTCATGTCCTGCCACCGCGCTGACCCGAGGGAAGGGGGCTTCACGCGCTAGGGACTAGAGAGCCCGCCGGCCGGAGAGGGCGCGCCCCAGCGTCAGCTCGTCCGCGAACTCCAGGTCACCGCCCATCGGCAGACCGGACGCCAGCCGCGTCACGGTCAGGCCGGGGAAGTCGCGCAGCATCCGCACGAGGTACGTCGCGGTGGCCTCGCCTTCGGTGTTCGGGTCGGTCGCGATGATGATCTCGCTGATCTCCGCGCCACCGATCCGCGCGAGCAGCTCCCGCATGCGCAGCTGCTCCGGCCCGATGCCGGACAACGGGTCCAGCGCGCCGCCGAGCACGTGGTAGCGGCCCTTGAACTCGCGCGTCCGTTCGACGGCGAGCACGTCCTTCGGCTCCTCGACCACGCAGATGACCGTGAGATCGCGGCGGGTGTCGCGGCAGATCCGGCAGGTCTCCTGCTCCGAGACGTTGCCGCAGACCTCGCAGAACTGCACGCCTTCCTTGACCTTGCCGAGCACTTCCTGCAGGCGCGCGATATCCGCGGGATCGGCGGCCAGCAGGTGGAAGGCGATCCGCTGCGCGCTCTTGGGACCGACGCCGGGCAACCGCCCGAGTTCGTCGATCAGATCCTGGACGACACCCTCGTACAAGCTAGCCGCCGAGCCCGGGGAAGCCGCCGAGGTCGGGCATCCCGCCACCGAGGCCGCCGGCGAGCGGGCCGAGCTTCTGCTCGGTCAGCTTCTGCGCGTTGGCCGAAGCGTCCCGCACGGCCGCGACGACCAGGTCGGACAGGGTCTCGACATCGTCGGGGTCGACCACCTTGGGGTCGATGGACAGCGACTTGAGCTGGCTGTCGCCGGACACGGTCGCGGTGACCAGGCCGCCGCCGGAAGTACCGGTCACCTCCGTGTTGGCCAGCTCTTCCTGGGCCTCGACCAGCTTCTGCTGCATCTGCTGGGCCTGTTGCATGATCTGCGACAGGTCGAAGCCGCCACCGGGTTGCACCATGATCCGATCGGTCCTCTCCTGGAAAATCCCGTGCCGCCTACCAGCCTAGCCGTCACGTGTGTGGCACCGTGGGCGCCGTGCGACGACGGCTGGGCCTTGTGGTGGCGATCGGATTGACGCTGTTCACGGCGTGCGGGGTGGACACCCCCGCGTCATCGCCGTCGAGTCCGGCCCCGCCCGGCACCACGACGGTCTTCACCACCCTTCCGCAGCCGAGTCCCACGACGAGCACGCCGCCGTCTTCGAGCGCGCCGCCGCCTCCGAGCACGCAGCAGCCGAAAACGGGCAAGGTCGTCGTGCTCGATCCCGGTCACAACGGCGGGAACTCCGGCAAGCCGGGCGAGATCAACAGGCAGGTCCCGGCGGGGCGCGGCAAGACGAAACCGTGCAACACCACCGGAACGTCGACGAACTCCGGCTATTCCGAGCACGCGTTCACCTGGGACGTCTCGCAGCGGATCTCGCAGGCGTTGACGGCCAAGGGAATCCGCGTCGTCCTTACCCGGCAGAACGACACCGGGGTCGGGCCGTGCGTCGACGAACGCGCCGCGATCGGGAACGACGCGCAGGCGGACGCGGTCGTATCGATCCACGCGGACGGCTCGAATTCCGCCGGGGCGCACGGTTTCCACGTCGCCTACTCGGCACCGCCGCTGAACGCCCAGCAGGGCGAGCCCTCGATGAAACTCGCGACGGCGTTGCGGGACGGACTCCGCGCGGGCGGCTTCCCGACGTCGACGTACCTCGGGTCGAACGGGCTCGCCCCGCGCGCCGACCTCGGGGGGCTCAACCTCTCGACGCGGCCCGCCGCGCTCGTCGAATGCGGGAACATGCGCAACGCCGCCGAAGCCGCGGCGATGGCGAGCGAAGAAGGACGTCAGCAGTACGCCGCCGTCATCGCGAAGGCCATCGAGGACTACCTCGCCGGGGCGTGAGTGGCGATTCGGGTTATTGAGGGGAAGGGCAAACGTGGCGTGATCGACTCCCTGTCACGCGGGCCGTCTTCGCCGACTTCGTGATGAGATCACCGCCCTGGACAACAGGGTTCCGGACTGACTTGCCGGCCGACTCCGGCGTGAAGTGTCCACCTGGGACGCTTCACGCCGATTGTGCGCCCGATTGATGTCATGATGCCCGCTTCTTGCCGAGGTCGCGAGCGGCAAAGACGGTTAGAACGATCATTGCCACTCACACCCCCCGCACAAAGCGCCCAAATCGGGCACGCGGGGGGTCTTTGTGTCCCTTGTAGACAGTGGGGTCGCGATCAGCCCGGCAGGCCGGGCCTCCAGCACGCAGCACGCCACATCTGACCTTCCCCTCAATAGAACCCGAATCGCCACTCACGACCACCTGGACCTAGGGCTTGAACAGCGCCGGGCTGCCGGTGACCTCGACGGAGCCCGGCCCGGTCTCCGGCCGCGTCCCGTCCAGGAGTTCCACCGTGCCAGGGGCGGGAAGGCGCGCGGTGCCTGCGGGCGCCCACGCGATCCGGAACTCCTCGCCGTCCCGCTCGAACCGGCATCGCCACAGGTTCTCCGGCGACCCGGCCCGCCCACCGGCTGCAGCACGATCGGCACGCGGTCGCTTCCCCAGTTGTAGAAGTACATCCGCTTGAACCGCGCATAGAGCCCGGTCAGGTAGAAGCGGGCGGCGTAGTCCGCGGCGAGCGCGGGCTCGACCGGCGGTTGCAGCGGGACGTCGAAATCGGTGCCGGTGCTCCACAGGTTCGCGTGCCCGTTGGCGCGGTGGAACTCCGCTCGACCTCGTCCGCGATGGCGAGCATGGTCTCGGGCGGATCCGCCATCCTGCCCGGATGCAGCTTGACGGCCGCGGCGTCGCAGCTTTCGTAGCCGCGGAGTTCGCCGAACCGTTCCAGGGTCCGCCGGGCCGCGGGGTCACCGAGCTGCCCCATCGACGGGCAGACCACCACGGCGCCGGGACCACCCGCCTTGATGATCCGGCTCGCCCGCCGGACCATCTCCACCAGCCGTTCGACCGGACCGGTGAAGTACTTGGGGTGGTTGGCCATGTCCCACAGTTCGTAGGACTCGATCCGGCCGCGGTACCGCTCGACCACCTTCCCGACGAACGTGTCCCAGTCCGCGAGGTCGTCGGGCGCCGCCGCGCGGGAGCCGTCCGGGTAGGCCGACGGCGGTCCGCCAGGCGCCGCCCAGCCGGGTGTGCCGCCGAAGACGAACAGCACCGGGAGCCCTGCCCGGCCCGCGCCGTCGACCATTCTGTCCAAAGTGGACCATTCCGGCCTGCCACGCCGCGGTTCCAGGTTCTGCCAGCGGGTTCCCGAATCCCAGAGCCGGACGGCCCCGGCGCCGAACGACGGCATCAGCCCCGTCTCGCTGTTCGCGGTCACCCCGAAGAACTCTTCGCCCACCGGGGCAGGGAGGTCCGTCCACATCGGGGGGTGGACCGTCCGCGCGACCGGTTCCGCCGCGGGCACGGCGCTCGCCCCGACCAGGGTGACCATGGCGAGCGAGGCCACCAGCGGCCACCATCCGATCCGGTGCCGCGCTCTGGGCTCCGGCACCGGATCGGGCGCGGGAGGCGCGGACGCGACATCCCCTTGCCGCGTCCGCACGTTCCCACAACCGGAAGAGCGCCGACAGTTCGTCGCGCCCCGCATCGCAGGCCGTCGCGATCCGTTCCAGCGGCCCGAAAGCGGCCGGGACACTGGCACCGCTGCAGTAGCGGTGAACGGTCGAACGGCTCAGATGTGCCTTGACGCCGATCCGTTCGTAGCTGTGGCCGCTACGCCGTTTCAGCTCTTCGAGCAGTTCCGCCAAGGCCCGGCCGTGTCCTCCCCCTGCCATGGATCCCTCCCCGCGTGGCGCCTACTAAGCGTCACCGATGGACCCAGCGACGGGACACACCTTTTCGTCCCAGCGAAAACATCCCCGGCGTGAGACCTCCCGATGGTCGTCCCACGCGCCGGTGTCTCCGCAGGTCGGCGCCGGGTTTCCGTCCCACCCTCCCGGATTGGGCCGAATGGCTTGTCTCGGCATGTCCGGCACGTTTGAGTTACCGGCGGAGAAGAAAATGCCGTCTTGAGGGGGACTGGGCATGACTCTGCGCATGATCTTCGATCGGAAGGATCTCCAGGGGATCCGGATAGCCGAAGCACCCGACCCGCTGTGGGAACTGGTCCTCGGTTCGCATCAGCTGAGGGAGGATCGCCCGTCGGCCTGGCGGCAGCAGGTCCGGCTGAACCTGCGCCAGAACGAAGAAGCGGCACGATCGCTGAAGACCTTGTTCACGCTGGTTCCACCGAAGGGCAACTTTCCCGACTTCCTGACCCCGCCCACCTCGGCGGGTTCCTTCGAAAGCGGGCTCGAGGCGGTGGCGTGCACGCCTCGCGGGCGGTTGCGCGCCGATCTCCGGACCGTGTTCACCGGTGCCGCACCGCCCTGGGTGAAACGGCTCGCCGACGGTGATCGTGAGGAGGTCAGCGGGGTCGTCGGCGCGCTGCGGGACGCGTACGGCTTGGTGATCGAGCCGTTCTGGCACAGCATGCGCGAGACCGTCGCCGCCGACCGGGCACGGCGGGTCCGCACGCTGGCCACCGAGGGGGCGGGGGCGATGATGCGCGGCATCCCCGGCGTCCGCGGCTGGGACGGCGAGGTGCTGGAGATCGCGTACCCACGGGAACGGACCGTCCATCTCGACGGCCGGGGGCTGACCTTGATCCCGAGCCGGTTCTGCGCCAACACGCCGGTCACGTTCATCGATCCGGCGCTGCCGCCGGTGCTGCTGTACCCGGCCAGGGTGACCGGCGCCCACCCGGCGGGCGTGTCCCCCGAACTGGTGGCGCTCCTCGGCCGGACCCGTGCCGAAAGCCTCGGCGCGCTGCGTGTCCCGCGCACGACCAGCAAGCTGGCCTCATGCCTCGGCACGTCGATCGGCACGGCCAGCAAACAGGCCGCCGTGCTGCGCGAGGCCGGGCTCGTCACCAGTGCCCGGCAGGGCAGCGCCATCCTGCACCACCTCACCCGGCTCGGCACGGCACTGCTCGCCAGGGAACTCCACGAAGGGACCGCTCCATGAAATCGGTACTCGCCGCCGTCGCCCTGGTCGTGGGCACGGCCGCCCCCGTCGCCGCGGCGACGGACTTCCCGGTGCTGCAGATGAACCTGTGCCGGAGCGGGGTCGCGAACTGCTTCAACCAGGGTGGGACGAACCCGATGGCGAAGGCGGCGAGCACGATCGTCGCGGTGAACCCTGCCGTCGTGACCTTGAACGAGGCCTGCTCGTCGGAAACGACGAGGCTGGCCGCCGACGTCAAGGCGCGGTCCGGCCGGGCGTACACGGTCGTGTGGCAGCCCGTCGGCAAGAAGGAGAACGGCCGGACGTCACCGTATCCGTGCACGTCGGGGCGTGGCGAGTACGGCATCGCGGTGCTGGCCAGGCAAGACCTCGGCGCGGTGAAGGCGCGCGAAGGCGGCTACTACGGGCCTCAGGACGGCGGCGCGGAACAGCGCGCCTACCTGTGCGCGAAGTTCGGCACGGTCACCGCGTGCACGACGCATTTGTCAACAAAGCGACCCACGGTCGAACAGCAGTGCCAGGACCTGAAGGGCCTGCTGGCGAAGTACGGCACCGGCACCGTGTTCGGCGGTGACCTGAACCTGCGCTACCCGGGCGACCCTAGCGCGCAGGCGTGCGTCCCCGCGGGCTCGTTCCGGAAGGGCGACGGCGGCGTGCAGCACATCATCGCCGGTGGCGCCTTCGGCTTCGGAAGCTCCGGGAAGACGTCGATCCCCGGCACCGACCACCCGGCGTGGCGGGTCACCCTGACCCGCTGACCCCGCGTTTCGTCCTCTGGATGTGGTCCTTGCGCGTGCAAGGACCACATGCAGAGGACTACTTGCGCTCGTCGAGCGGGCGGGCGTTGAGATGGTCGGCGAGCAGCTTCCGGGCGATCTCTTCCGGATCCTGCTCGGGCGGGAGCGGCGGAGGCGGCGGGGCGGGGCTCGCGTCCTCGTTGTAGAGGTCCTCGTCCTCCTCGACCGGCTCGGGCGGGAGCGGAATGTCCGGCTCGGAGGTCGTCACCTTCGGCCGCTGGGGCTCCGGCTTGGGCGCGGGTGGCGCAGGAGGGGCGGCGGGCGCTTCGACGGACCGGCGGGTGAAGGACCGCTCGGGCGCCGGTGGCTGCGGCGCGGCCTTGGGCGCTGCGGCCTGCCGGGCCTGTGCGGCGCCGTGGACGCAGCGCACCTGCCAGTCGCCGCCGAAGACCTCCTTGAACGCGGTCGCGACGCGCTCCGCGTTGTGCGGCTCGGAAAGCCGTCGGGCCAGCGGCTCGGCGCTGTGTGTGAGCGTGACGGCGTTGCCCTCGACACTTACCACGCTGGCCTGCGTGAGCATCGCTTCGGTGCTGCGGCCGCCCGGCACCTTGCGGATCGCGGCGAGCACCTGCGGCCAGCGGCCGCGGATCCCGTCCACGTCCGTCGCGCCATCGGAAGCCGCGGCGGGAGCGGGCGCGGCGGCCGGGGGCGGGGTGGGCCGCTCGATGACCGGCTCGGGCCGCGCGGCGGGCCGTGGAGCGGGCTGCTGGGCGGCTTGGGGAGCCGGCGCGGCCTGCGGCTGCGCGGGTGCGGCGGCCCGTTGCGACGGCCGCTGGAACTCGCGCACGGGCTCACCCGCCGGAGCGACCGGAGCGGACTGGGCCACCGGAGCGGCTTGAGCGGCCGGCGCCGGAACGGCGGCGACGGCTGCCGGAGCCGATGCGGCACGGCGTTCGAGCCGTTCGAGCCGGGCGAGCAACGCGTCGGTGCCCTCGGCGACCGACGGCAGCAGCATCCGGGCCGTGAGCAACTCCAGCACCAGCCTCGGCGAGGTCGCGCCCCGCATCTCCAAAAGTCCATTGTGGACGATGTCGGCGTAGCGCGAGAGCGTGGCGGGCTCCAGTGCGCCCGCCTGCTCCTTCATCTTCTTGAGTTCGTCGTCCGGCGCGGCGACGAGTCCGCGCTCACCCGCGTCGGGCACCGAACGCAACATCACCAGGTCACGCAGGCGGTCGAGCAGGTCGGTGGCGAACCGGCGCGGGTCGTGCCCGGCCTCGGCGAGCCGCTCGACGGTGCCGAACACCGCGGCCGCGTCGTCCGCGGCCAGCGCGTCGACCATGCCGTCGATGAGCGCGACGTCGGTGACGCCCAGCAGCGACACCGCGCGCGAGTAGTCGACGCCGTCCGGCCCGGCCCCCGCCAGCAGCTGGTCCAGCACCGACTGCGTGTCCCGCGCCGAACCCCCGCCCGCGCGGATGACCAGCGGATACACCGCGGGCTCGACCTTCGCGCCCTCGGCGGCGACGTTGCGTTCCAGCAGTTCACGCATGGAACTGGGCGGGATGAGCCGGAAGGGGTAGTGGTGCGTCCGCGACCGGATGGTGGGGAGCACCTTGTCCGGTTCGGTGGTCGCGAAGATGAAGATCAGGTGCTCCGGCGGCTCTTCCACGATCTTCAGCAGGGCGTTGAAGCCCTGCGTGGTGACCATGTGCGCCTCGTCGATGATGAAGACGCGGTAGCGCGAGTCGGCCGGGGCGTAGAAGGCCCTGTCCCGCAGCTCGCGGGCGTCGTCGACACCACCGTGGCTGGCGGCGTCGAGTTCGGTGACGTCGACGCTGCCGGGGCCTTCGGGCGCGAGGTTGCGGCACGAGTTGCACTCGCCGCACGGGTCCGGCGTCGGGCCCTTCGCGCAGTTCAACGACCGCGCCATGATGCGGGCACTGGACGTCTTGCCGCAGCCGCGCGGGCCGGAGAAGAGGTAGGCGTGGTTGATGCGGCCGGCGGCCAGCGCCGTGCGCAGCGGATCGGTCACATGCTCCTGCCCGACGACCTCGGCGAAGGTAGCCGGACGGTACTTTCGGTATAGAGCTAGAGCCACGGCCGCGAGACTACCGGGAGGGCCCGACAGGTGAGACCGGCACCGACCCCCGGCAGGTATCCGGTCCGCTTCGGCACCGCCGAACTGCTCCAGGACGCCGACCGCCCCAACGCCTGGCTGATCTCGGTCGACGGTGTGGCCCAGTCGCACGTCGATCTCGACGATCCCACGGATCTCGAGTTCGACTACATCCGCCGGATCGCCGACATCGTCGACTGTCTCGGCGAAGGCCCGCTCGACGCGCTGCACGTCGGCGGGGCGGCCTGCACGCTGCCCCGCTACATCGCCGCGGCGCGGCCGCGGTCACGGCAACTGGTCTTCGACGCCGACGGTGAACTCGTCGCGCTCGTCCGGGAGCAACTGGGCCTGAAGGGGCTGAAGGTCCGTGTCGGCGACGGCCGCGAAGGCGTCTCCGGCAGGTACGACGCTTCGGCCGACCTGGTCATCGTGGACGCTTTCGAACGCGGCGTCCTGGCCGGTGGGCTCGCGACCGTCGAGTTCACGAGCGAGATCGCGCGGGTCCTCCGCCCGGCCGGGACCTACGTCGCCAACGTCTCCGACGGGCCGAACCTGCCGTTCCTCCGCCGGTTCCTGGCGACACTGGCGAGTTCCTTCCCCCACCTGGCGATCTTGGCCGAGCCAGGCGTCCTCCGGGGCCGCCGCTTCGGGAACATCGTGGTCGCCGCTTCGCGCGCCGAACTGCCGGTCGAGGACCTGACCCGGCGAGCCGCGTCGTCCGCCTACCCGGCTCGCTGCGTCGCGGGAGAAGACCTCCGGCAGCTCCAAGGCAAGGCGCGCCCCATCGCCGACGCGGAAGCCCTGCCGTCGCCTGTGCCGCCCAAGGACGTGTTCGGGATCTTCTAGCCCCACAAAAAAGGGGATCCCGCGCACCCGTCAGAGCTTGCTTATCCTTGCTGCCTTCCGGCCCTGGGGAGGTTCACAAGATGGACGCCGCGCGGGATCCGGGGACCAGTGTAGTCACTCCCGTCCATACATGGAGGACAGTGGGGGGTATGAGCACTCCGACCTGGGCAGATGTCCGAAAGGCCGCCGAGGCCGTCCACCCGTTCGTGCGACACACGCCGCTGCTGCGCACCGAGGTCGACGGGCGGCCGCTGGTCCTCAAGCTGGAGCATCTGCAGCGGAGCGGATCGTTCAAACTGCGGGGCGCGGTGAACGCGCTGGTGAGCGGCCCGTTGCCGGAACGGGTGCTGACGGCGTCCGGCGGCAACCACGGGCTGGGCGTGGCGACGGCGGCTTCGCTGCTGGATCTGCCTGCGACGGTGTACGTGCCGGAGTCGGCTCCGCAGGCGAAGACGGCTCGGATCGAGGCGACGGGCGCCAAGCTCATCCGCCACGGAGCGACGTACGCGGAGGCGGCTGCGAAGGCGCTCGAAGCCGCCTCCGAGCCGGGTACGCGGTATCTGCACGCGTATGACGATCTCGCCGTCGTCGCCGGTCAGGGCACTGTGGCGGCCGAAGTGGTCCAGGACGCGCCGGACGTCGACGCGTTCCTGGTCGCGGTCGGCGGTGGCGGGCTGGTCGCGGGGACGTCGCTGGCCGGGGTGCCGACGTACGCCGTCGAGCCGGAGCGATGCCGTGCGCTCAGCGCGGCGTTGGAGGCGGGCGAGCCGGTGGACGTGGAGATCGACTCGGTGGCCGCGTCCGCGCTGGGCGCGACCAGGATCGGGAACGTCCCGTTCGCCGTGCTCCGCGATCGCGTGACGTCCGTGCTGGTCAGCGACGCGGAACTGCTCGCCGCGCGGGACCGGCTCTGGGACGAGTTCCGCCTCGCCGTCGAACCGGCGGCCGCGGTCCCGTTCGCCGCGTGGCTGGCGTGGCGGACCGAGGGCGAGCTGCCCTGCGTCGTCCTGTGCGGTGCTAACAGTGACTGGACGCCCTGAGCACGACCCGGAATTCCGTCCGTCCTGGGCGGCTCGCGACCCCGACCTGCCCGCCGTGCGCGGCGACGACGGCCGCGACGATGGCCAGGCCCAGTCCGGTGCTGCCGGCGGCCCGCGATCGTGAGTCGTCGCCGCGGGCGAAACGTTCGAAGACCTCCGGGAGGATCTCCGGCGGGATCCCCGGTCCGCCGTCGGCAATGGACAGTGTCACCGTCGAGTCCACTATGGACAAAGCGGTGGCGACCTCGGTCCCCGCCGGGGTGTGCGTGCGCGCGTTGCCGAGGAGGTTGATCACCACCTGGTGCAGCTGATCCGCGTCGCCGAGGACGGTGATCGGCTCCGGCGGGACCTCCAGCAGCCATTTGTGCTCCGGCCCGGCGACGTGCGCGTCGGCGACGGCGTCCGCGACCAGCCTGGAGAGATCGACCGGCTGGTGCACCACCGGACGACCGGAGTCGAGCCTGGCCAGCAGCAGCAGATCCTCGACCAGGCCGGTCATCCTGGTCGACTCCGACTCGACCCGGCCCATCGCGAACGCGATGTCCGGTGGCACCTCGGAACCGGAGCGCCGGCTGAGTTCCGCGTAGCCGCGAATGGCCGCGAGCGGCGTCCGGAGTTCGTGGCTGGCGTCCGCGACGAACCGGCGCACCCGGCTTTCACTGGCCTGGCGGGCGGAAAGCGCGTTCGAGATGTGGCCGAGCATGCGGTTGAGCGCGAAGCCGACCTTCCCGACCTCGGTGCGCGGATCGGTGTCCACTTCGGACACTCGCTCGGACAGGGCGACCTCGCCGCGGTCGAGCGGGAGCTCGGCGACCCTGGTCGCGGTGGCGGCCAGTCGATCGAGGGGTTTCATGGTGCGCCGCACGGTCACCGCGCCGAGCGCGCCCGCCAGCAGGACGCCGCCGACGGCGACCCCGCCGAAGATGAAACCCAGGTTCCACAAGGTGTCCGTGACGTCCTTTGTGGGCAGTCCGGTGATCGCGACACCGCCGTTGGACGACGGCTTGGCCACCACGCGGTACTCCCCCAGTGATCCGAGGTCCACGTCGGTGGGCTTGTCGGTCGGCGTCGACCGCAACAGGGCCGAGAGCTGGGCCGGGCCGATCGGGTCGTGGGGGAACGGGTCGGCGACCTTCGCGTCGTAGCTGGACCGCAGCACCGCCGCGACCACCCGCCCGTCCGGGAGGATGTTCACGAACAACGAACCGGTGCTCTGGCCGTACGCGCGCAGGCCTTCCGGCACCCGTTCCCCGCCCGGGCGCCCCGGCGGCGGCGGACGGCTGGCGCGTTCGCCGGTCTCGGCGATCCGCGCGTCGAGCTGGTCGATCAGGAAGTCCCGCAGCGCCAGTTCGGTCACCACGCCCACCACCAGGCAGACGAGCGCGAGCAGCCCCGCGACCTGCGCGATCAGCCGCCGCCGCAGGGACCAAGGCCGCCTACCCCGCGGGTTTGAGGACATACCCGGCGCCGCGCATCGTGTGGATCATCGGTTCCCTGTCGGCGTCGATCTTCTTGCGGAGGTAGGAGATGTACAGCTCGACGATATTGGCCTGGCCGCCGAAGTCGTAGCTCCACACTCGGTCGAGGATCTGCGCCTTGGACAGCACGCGTTTGGGATTGCGCATGAGATAACGCAGCAGTTCGAACTCGGTCGCGGTCAGCGGCACCAGGTCGCCGCCGCGGTGCACTTCGCGGCTGTCCTCGTCCAAGGTCAGGTCACCGACGACCAGCATCGATCCGCTCGGCCCGGCGACACCGCCCGCGCGCCGCTGCAGCGCGCGCAGCCGCAACGCGACCTCCTCCAGGCTGAACGGTTTGGTGACGTAGTCGTCGCCGCCCGCGGTGAGCCCGGCGATCCGGTCCTCCACCGCGTCCTTCGCGGTCAGGAACAGCACCGGCAGGTTCGGCACCTCGGACCGCAGGCGGCGCAGGACCTCCAGGCCGCTCATATCCGGCAGCATGACGTCCAGCACCACCGCGTCCGGCCGGAATTCCCGCGCGACGCGGACGGCCCCGGTGCCGTCGGCGGCGGTGCGGATGTCCCAGCCCTCCATGCGCAGCGCCATCGACACGAGTTCGGACAAGGTCGCCTCGTCGTCGACGACCAGCACCCGCACGGGGCTGCCGTCGGCACGGCGCAGGCCGGCCTTCGCGGAACCGGACGAAGGGACGTTCACACTGGTCATGGTGCCATCGTGGGCGGCGCCGATGAGGCTTCTCTGTGTGCCGCCTGTGCGTTTCCTGTGAACGATCACCCTGCCGGNGGCGGCGCCGATGAGGCTTCTCTGTGTGCCGCCTGTGCGTTTCCTGTGAACGATCACCCTGCCGGGGAGGAATCACAGCGCGTGCCCACCGGTGGCACAGCTCCCGCACAGCGACGGCGCCGAGCATGGCCGCAACCGAGTACACGGAGGCGACCTGATGACCGAACCGACCCAACCCGCCGAATGGGGCGCGCCCGCCCCGGAAGGCGAGCCCAAGAAGACCTGGTCGGGCCGCAAGACCGCGATCGCGGCTGGGGCGGCGGTGGTGATCGCCGCCGGTGGCGGGGCCGCGATCTGGGCCGGGACCGCCGCCAACGGCGCCGAGCAGGGCGGGATGATGGGCGGCCCCGGCGGCGGCCGGGTGCTCATCGGCCCCGACGGGGGCATGCCGCGCGACACGCTGCACGGCGACTTCGTCGTGTCCGACGGCAACGGCGGCTACCGCACCGAGCGGACGCAGACCGGGGAGATCACCGAGATCAGCGCGACGTCCGTCAGCCTGACCAGCAAGGACGGCTACCAGCAGGTCTACACGATCGACGCGTCCACGAAGAAGACCGGTGAACCCAAGACCGGCGAGACGGTGACGGTGAACGCCAAGGTCACCGGGAGCACCGCGACGGCGACGACTATCGCCAAACCCGGGCAGAACCAGCGCGGAGGGCCGCCCGGACAGGGCCAGGACGGCCAGCGGCGCTACTGAGCCAAGACGGCGAGCAACGCGGCGGCCGTTTCGGCGGGTTCCTGTCCGGAGGTGTCGAGGACGACGTGATCGCCGGAACGGCGCGTCCGGGCCGCCTCGGCGATCGCGCGAGCGGCCACCCGGTCCCGTACGCCGGGTGGCGCGCCGCGCAGTTCGTCGCCCGCCAGCAACGCGGACTCGCCCTCGGCCCGGCGCCGGACTCTCTCGGTGAGCGACGGTTCGTCCGCGTCGAGGTGGACGACGGTGACCGCGTCGAAGACCCGCCGGTGCTCCGGGCGGAATTCGCGGGCCACGACGATCAGGTGCTTCGCGCCCGCGTCGCGATAGCCACGCCAGACGGCCGACAGGAGTGCGGCTTCCAGCGCCGGATCCGGGCCGGGGTGCGCGAACCCGAGTTGCGCGAGATCGACGTACGCGACGGGCAGGTCGCGCTCCCACAGGTCACGCAGCGCGGCGAACGCGGCCGTCGACTTGCCGACCGCCGTCGGACCGGTCACCACGGTCACCGGTCCGGGCAGCGGCTGCCGGGGCTCCGGCGGTCGGACACTTCCGGCGTCCACGGCACAGCGGTGAAACAGCGTCTCCACGGTCTCGTCGGGATGCTGGCCTGTCGTGTCCATCTCTTCGCCGAAACCGGCGCTGTCGTAGGCGTCCGCCACCTCGAAGAGGGCGGGCAAGGCCGCCGCGGGTGAGCCACGGCCGAGGAACCGGCTCCGGAGTTCGTCGCGATCACACGTCAGGCGGACGAGCGTGAGGTCGAAGCCGGGGCTCTCGATGTACGGCCTCGCCGGGTCCACCACCCCGGACACGACGAGCTGCGCGGCGCCCCGCGCACGCAGGATTTCCAGCACCCGCAGCAGATTGGCCGCCTTGATCGCGTGCGCGGCGTCCCCGCCGCCGGGCGGCGGCCCGATCAACCCGAGCTGGTCGATGTCGACGTACGCGACGTTGCCGCCCGCCTCCACGATCCGGCGGTACAAACCCCAGGCCGTGGTGGATTTCCCGGCGCCTGGCGCTCCGGTCGTCCAGAGCACGGGCGTCTTCGCGGTCCCCATGGCTTTCGATCTTAGGAACCCCTGTCCAGCGAAATAGGGCAGAGTTGGGCGCGTGCGGGACATCAGTGGTTCGCTGGCGAGACAGGCCTGGGCGGTCGCGGCCGTCTGCCTGGTCGCCGACGCCGGGCTGTTCCTCATCGCGGGCCCGCCGCTCTCGCTCGGCTGGACGGCGTGGGTGGTGCTGCTGGGCGGAATCCTGGCGAACGTCGCGCTCGCCGGGCCTTCGCGGTATTCCGGCTGGGTTTCGGCCGCGCACGGCGCGCTGCTCACCGCCGCGCCGCTCCTGCTGTACCCGTACGACCATTACCTGCAGGCCACCAACGCGGGCGTGCTGATCGCCGGTTACCGCGCGGGTGCCTGGCTTTCGGCCAAACCCGCGCTGGCGGCACTGGCGGCGATGCTCGCCGGGCTCTTCGCCTGCAACATCATCCCGGTCGACCGGGCCGACCGGGACTGGCGGCTGCTGCTCATCGACGTCGGCGTGAGCGGGCTGCTCCCGTGGATGGTCGGCAGATACACGACCGCGCGGCGCGCGTACATCGCCGACCTCCAGCGAGCGGAGGAACAACGGCAGCAGCACGAAGCCGAAGCGGTCCGCCGGGCCGTCGCCGAAGAACGCACGACGATCGCCCGCGACCTGCACGACGTGATCTCCCACCACGTCAGCGCGATCGGCGTGCACGCGGGCGCCGCGCGGCTCGGGCTGCCGGAAGGGGAACCGGCCGTCCGGCGATCGCTCTCGGCGGTCGAATCGTCGAGCCGGGCCGCGATGGCCGATCTGCGGCGTCTGCTGGACCTGTTGCACGGCAAGGAGAACGGCGACGCGCAGCGGCAACCGGGGCTGGACAACCTCGACGAGCTGCTCGACAACCTCCGCACCGCCGGGCTGCCCGCGCGGCTGACGAGCCACGGCGGACCGCGCGAACTTCCCGGATCGGTGGACATCGCGTTGTACCGCATCGCGCAGGAGGCGCTGACGAACGCGCTCCGGCACGGCTCCGGCGGGATCGTCGAGATCGATCTTGCCTATCGGCAGACGGAGGTGGTCCTCACGATCACGAACGAGATCGGCCGCGCGAACACCGCGGCCGAGTCGACGAAACGCGGCCTCGCCGGCATCCGGCAACGGGTCGCGCTGTTCGGCGGGCACGCGGAATGCGGACCGCTCGACGACGGCCGGAACTGGCGGGTCCGCGTCGGTTTTCCTTTGGAGGCACAGTGATCCGGGTACTACTCGCCGACGACCACGCGATGTTCCGGTCCGGGATGCGCGCGGTACTGGACACCCAGGCGGACTTCGAATGCGTCGGCGAGGCGGCGGACGGACGCGATGCCGTCGCGCAGGCGGCGTCCCTGCGCCCGGACGTCGCCGTGCTCGACGTCCGGATGCCCAAATTGGACGGTCTGGCCGCGACCGAGGCCATCATGTCCGCGCCGGGGAACGACACCCGCGTCCTCGTGCTGACGACGTACGACTCGGACGAGTACGTCTACCGCGCGCTTCGGGCGGGCGCGAGCGGGTTCCTGCTGAAGAGCCTCGCCCCCGAAGAGCTCGTGTCCGCCATGCGGGTGGCCGCGCGCGGCGACGCGCTGATCGACCCGACGGTGACCCGGCGGCTGGTGTCGACCTTCGCCACCAGCATCGAACCCGCGGCCGCCGAACCAGCGGAACTCGAACGGCTCACCTCACGCGAACGCGAAGTCCTCCTGCTCGTCGCCGACGCCTCCAGCAACGCGGAGATCGCCGCGCATCTGCACGTGGGCGAAGAGACGGTGAAGACCCACGTCTCCCGGATCCTGGCGAAGCTCGGACTGCGGGACAGGGTGCACGCCGTCGTCTACGCCTACCGGAACGGTCTCGTCGGCGGACGGTGATCGGTTCGCCGGACAGGGCTCCCGGTGCCAGAATCGCCGCAGGACAGGTCGAGGCGGGGAGCTGTGCATGAAACGCTGGGTCACGCTGACGGTCGGGCTGGTCTTCCTGCTGGTCGGCGGCGTCTGGGTGCTCCAGGGCGCCGGCGTGCTGACCGGCAGCTTCATGACCGGGCAGAAACTGTGGTTCCTGATCGGGCTGGTCGCGTTCCTGGTCGGGGTGGTGCTGGTGGCCGCCACCGCCCGCCGCACGCGCCGGGCACCCACTGACGACTAGCCCGCGCTCTCCGCTTTCGGGCTTTCGCCGTTTTCGAGTGCCGGAACAGACGACACTCGTGTCCAGACGGACGACACACGTGACTGGAGGGACGACACACGTGCTCGGGGGGACGACACGCGACAAGGGCCGATCACGCGAGTCGTCCGTCTGGACACGCATAGGCGGGTGGGCACTCGGCGCGTGATCGAAGGCGTGACTCGTGGCATCAGGCGAGCTTGAAGACCGGGTAGCCGGGCGCGATCTCCAGCAGCTTCTCGTCGGACGCCTTCGCGTCGACACCGTCGAAGAACACACCGACCTCGAACTTCCAGCGCTTGAGGTACGCGCGCAGGATTTCGGGCTTCTCGGCGTCGGCGAGTTCGGTGTAGGTGAACGTCTCGGTGCGGCGCCCGACGGTGAGCTGTCCTTCCCCGGCGACGCGCAGGTTCCGCACCCACTGCGTGACACCGCGCGGCGCGACCAGGTAGCGCTCCCCATCAAGCTTCAGCAGGTTGACCGGCACCGAGCGCAGTTCGCCGCTCTTGCGGCCGCGGACCGAAAGCACCCGGCTGCCCAGGACGCTGACGCCCAGCCTCGTCAGCTTCAGCACGAATTCGTTGAACGCGCTGGTCGCCTTGGCGGGCTTGAGGTAGCGGGGCGTGCTGGCGGTGGCCATCTCGTCTCCTCGAAGTCGGCGAGAGCAGTGCTCTCTGTTAAGAGCAGTGAACATCAGAGCAGTGCATCCTGTCAAGAGCAGTGCTCTCTTTTAGGTGCGATGCTCTATGGTGAGAGCATGGCCGCCACTCAGACCGCGCGGGAACGCGCCCGCGCCGAGCTCACCCGCGAGATCAAGGACGAAGCCCGCCGCCAGCTCGCCGAAGTGGGCGCGCTCGGTCTCTCGCTCCGCGCGGTGGCGCGGGAGCTGGGCATGGTCTCGTCGGCGCTCTACCGGTACTTCTCCAGCCGCGAGGAGCTGCTGACCGCCCTGATCGTCGACGCCTACAACGCCGTCGGCGAAGCCGCGGAGGCAGCCGACGACCCGAAGAAGACCTCACTGGAGCGATGGGAGTCGATCTGGCACGCGGTCCGCGCCTGGGCGAAGGCGCACCCGCACGAGTACGCGCTGATCTACGGCTCGCCGATCCCCGGCTACCAAGCCCCGCAGGACACCGTCGCTCCCGCCGGCCGAGTGGCATTCGCACTGGTCGCCGTCCTGCGTGACGCGAACCTCCGCGTCGAGACCGAGGTCGGCGAGATGCCCGTCGCGCTCCTGCACCAGCTCGACGCCCTCACCGGGATCCTCAAGATCAACCTGGCCCCGGAGACGGCCTCCCGGCTGATCATGGCCTGGACCCAGCTGTTCGGGATGATCAACTTCGAGCTGTTCGGCCAGTACGTCGGCTCGGTGGACCCGGCGGACGACTTCTTCGCGCACGGGATCCGTCAGATGGCCGAGTTCACCGGGATCAAGATGACCGGCTGAGCGCGGTCCACGACCGCATCAGCAGCTGGACGGCGTCCACCACGTCCTCGTCCCCGGTCCCCTCGGGGCTGAGGAAGCGCTGCAACAGGAGGCCGTCCTCGAGCGCGTGCAGGATCAGCGCGAGAAAGGCCGGGTCTGCGGGCGGTTCCACGCCCCGCGCCGCGAGTTCGGTCCGGACCGAGGTCTCCAGCAGCGCCCTTGTCGACTTCTCGCCTTCGCCGACCAGCGGGCGCGCGTCGGGATTCCGCAACGCGTAAAGCGCCAGCTCGGTGCGCAGGGTCAGCCAACCGGCGAGGTGCTCGGCGCGCTCGACGTTCCACGCGCGCAGCCGGTCCATCATCTCGGCGAAGGAGCCGACGCCCTCCCGCAGCGCCGCGACCTCCTCGGCCTCGCGCTGGGTCCGGCGGCGCAACAGCTCGACGACCAGCTCGTGCTTGCCGTCGAAGTTGCCGTAGAAGGCGCCGCGGGTGAATCCGGCCCGTTCGGCGATCTGCTCGACGGACGTGCCGTTGACCCCACGTTCGGAGAACAGCTCGGCGGCCGCCGCCAGCAGGCGCTGTCTGGTCTGCTCGCGGCTTTCTTCCCGCGTCAAGCGTTTCGCCGTCACATGGCGATCTTAGAGTTCGGTGTTCGCCTTCCGGCCGGTCAGCCACACCCCGCCCGCGAGGACGGCGGCGGCGACCACGACGGCCAGTGCGGCGAGCGACCACAACGCCTGGCTCGCCAGGAACGCGGCGACGGCGCCGAAGAGAACGGCGACGAGGAGCAACGGCGTGGTCCGGACGGCTGTGGCGGCGGGGACGGTGGCCATGGGAGCTTTCCCTTCGGGGTGGGGCGCGGAACACTCGGTTTTCGCGGAGGGGACCGTGCCGGGTCGGTGGCCTTACGCCGAGCAGGGCACAGATCACCCTTCCGGGCGAGGTATCGGCGTGGCGGCTAGCGTCACGACGGGAACGACTTCGAGGGAAAGGCGGCTCGCGGTGGAGAAGTGGGCGGAGCAGGTCGGCAGGATCCGGGTCATCGGAACCGGGGTGATGGGCCGGGGCATCGTCCAGCTCGCCGTGACGGCGGGGCTCGAGGTCGAGCTCGCCGACGCCCGGCCCGACGCGGTCGGCGAGGCCATCGAGCACGTCGGCGCGATGCTCGGCAAGCTCGCGTCGAAGGGCAAGATCACCGAGGAAGCCGCCGAGTCGGCGAGGGGCAGGCTGATCGCGGCCGAGGGCCCGCTGGCCCCCGCCGAGGGCGTCGACCTCGTCATCGAGGCGGTGCGCGAGGACCTGGAGATCAAACGCACGCTGTTCGCCGAGCTGGAACGCGTGTGCGGGCCGGACACCGTGTTCGCCACCAACACCAGCTCGCTTTCGGTGACCGAGATCGGGGCCGCGCTGACCGATCCCGGCCGGTTGCTCGGCCTCCACTTCTTCAACCCGGTCCCGCTGATGCGACTGGTCGAGGTCGTGCCCGGCGCGCGGACCGCCGCCTGGCTGCCCCCCGCCGTGACCGAACTCGTCCGCGGCTGGGGACACGAACCCGTCCTCGCCCGCGACGCGCCGGGTTTCCTGGTCAACCACGCCGGTCGCGGGCTGGGCACCGAAGCGCTGCAGATCCTCGCCGAAGGGATCGCGAGCCCGGCCGAGGTGGACCGCGTCGCCCGGGACGTGCTCGGCCTGAAACTCGGCCCGTTCGAACTGCTCGACCTCACCGGTCTCGACGTCTCGCACGCCGTGCTCGAAAGCATCTGGAGCGGTTTCCACGGCGAACCGCGGCTGCGGCCGTCGTGGCTGACGCGTCCGCGCGTCGCCGCCGGGCTGTTCGGCCGCAAGAACGGCGAAGGCTTCTACTCCTATGTCGACGGACAGCAGCAGGTCGAGCCGGAACCGGCCCCGCCGGAAGCCCCGGCCACTCCGGTGTGGGTCGACGACGAACGGCTCGGCACGCTGCTCTCGTCCGCGGGCATCCAGGTCGTGCACTCCGCCTACCCGGACACGGTCCTGATCGTCAGCCCGATCGGTTCGTCCACTGTGGACGCCGCACGCGCGGCGGGCCTTCCGGCGGAACGGGTCGTCGGCGTCGACCCGCTCGGCGGCTACGGGAAACGCCTGACGCTTTCGGTCCACCCCGCGCTCGACCCGGCCGCCGGCCGCACGGCGTGGGGCGCGCTCGCCGCGACCGGCCTGCCGGTGACCGTGGTCCGCGACGGTCCCGCGCCGATCGCGCAGCGGTTGCTGGCGTCTATCGTCAACACCGCCTGCTTCATCGCCGGGCAGCGGCTCGCGACACCGGAGGACATCGACACCGCCGTCCGGCTCGGCCTCGGCTACCCGCGCGGACCGCTGACCTGGGGCGACGAGGCGGGCGCGGATCTCGTGCTGCGGGTCCTGCGCGGACTCGTCGCGAGCACCGGCGACCAGCGCTACCGGCCGAGCGCCTGGCTCACCGAACGTGTCACGCTCGGCCTGTCCCTCGCCTCGACCGGCACCACCCCCGCCGACCTCCTCAGCTGAGACCTCTACACGCGTGAAGGCCCCCTTCCCTCGGCTGAGCCGAGGGAAGGGGGCCTTCATGTACTTCAGGCGGGCACGGGCGCCGGTCCCGACCCACCGAACGCCTCATGAGTGGCGATAAGGGTTAGAACCCTCATTGCCACTCACGACCTCCGCGCGAAGCTACGCGAAATACCCAAAACGGGCACTTCAATCCCAGCAATCGTCCTTTATGGACAGTCCAGGACGCGCCGAAACCCTAGGCGCCCAGCTTGTCCGGGTCCGGCCCCAGCCGCTTTCCCCGCTCCAGCGTCGCGATCGCGGCGCCGTCATGCGCGTCGAGCGCGAAGTCGAAGACGTCCATGTTCTCCTTGATCCGTTCCGGAGTGACCGACTTCGGGATCACCAGGTGGTTCATCTCGACGTGCCAGCGGAGCACGATCTGCGCCGGAGTCTTGCCGTGCTTCTCCGCGATCGTGGTGATCTTCTCGTCGGCGAGCAGGTCCCCGCCGCGCGCCAGCGGACCCCAGGCCTCGGTGACTATCTCGTGCTTCTCGTGGAAGTCCCGCAGCAACGGCTGCTGCAGCCACGGGTGGCATTCGATCTGGTTCACCGCCGGGACGATCCCGGTCTCTTCGATCAGCCGCTCCAGATGCGGGATCTGGAAGTTCGAGACGCCGATCGCCTTCGCCCGGCCGTCGGAGGCGATCTTTTCCAGCGCCCGCCACGTTTCCACGTACTTGTCCTGCGCGGGCAGCGGCCAGTGGATCAGGTACAGATCGACATACTCGAGACCGAGTTCGCTCAGGCTCGTGTCGAAGGCACGCAACGCCGAGTCGTAGCCGTGCTCGGTGTTCCACAGTTTCGTGGTGACGAACAGTTCCTCGCGGGGCAGCCCGCTGGTGCGGACGGCCTCGCCGACTCCGCGTTCGTTGGCGTACAGGGTCGCCGTGTCGATGGCGCGGTAGCCCGCCCCGATGGCGGTGCGGACCGCGTCCACGACCTCGTCGTCGCCGATCTTGTACACCCCGAACCCGAGTTGCGGGAGGGACGTTCCGTTGTTCAGCCGAATGCTGGGGACCATGCTTGAACCGTAACCCCAACCGGGGGTCAAGGCAGAGCGGGCAGGTGCACGGTCACTGAAAGACCGCCGCCCACAACGGGTTCCGCGGACACCGTGCCGCCGTGCGCCTGGACCGCGGCCCGCACGATCGAAAGCCCCAGCCCGGCACCGGTGCGGGCGGTCCTGGCGACGCCGGCGCGGCGGAACGGTTCGAACAGTTCGGGAACCGCGGCCGGGTCGAGCAAACCGCCGGACGACCGCACGCGCAGCACCGACCACTGTGGACCCGCCTGCGTGACGACGTCCAGCCAGCCGCCGTCGACGTTGTGCCGCACGGCGTTCTCCAGCAGGTTGCCCGCGATCCGTTCCAGCAGCGCGGGATCGCCGAACGTCGGCGCGCCGGGGGTCGCGAATTCGGTGCGGATGCCGCGCTTTTCGGCTTCGGCGCGCACCGCTCGCCACGCGCTCGCGACGATCACCGCCAGATCGGCCGGTTCCCTGGCCACCAGTCCCGCGCCGTCGGTGCGCGCGAGCAGCAGCAGCGAACCGACCAGCCGCTCGGCCCGCTCGGTCGCGTCGCGGACCACACCCGCCATCCGGCGTAATTCGGCTTCGTCCGCGTGCTCGTCGGCCAGGGTGACGTCGAGTTCGGTGCGGATGACCGCGAGCGGTGTCCGCAGTTCGTGGCTGGCGTTCGCGACGAAATGCCGTTGCGCGTCGAACGCGGCCTGCAGCCGGTCGAGCATGTCGTCGAAGGTCTCGGCCAGTTCGGCGAGTTCGTCCTTCGTGCGGACCTCGCCGATCCGCTCTCCCATCGATTCGATCGACAGGCGCCGCGCGGTGCCGGTGATCTCGCGCAACGGCTGAAGGACCCGCGCGGTGAACGTCCATGCGAGGATCCCCGCCGCCAGCACGACGAAACAGAACGCGACCGCGCCGAAGAGCAGCACCCGGTTCCTGGCGTACACCCGCAGATGCTCGGTGACCGCGGAAGCGTCGACGTCGACGCCGTCGACGCGCACCGTGGTGCCCGGAGGCAGCTGCGGGACGGCGGAAACCGCGTCGCCGACCAGGTTCCAGGTCAGCCAGAGCAACAGGAGGCTGACCAGTGCCACCAGCCCGGTCGCGAGCAGCGTGACCCGCGCGCGCAGGCTGCGGGCACCGGACAGGTTCACCCGCGTGCGGTCCCCTGCTCCGGCACCCGGTAGCCGGAGCCGACGACGGTCTCGATGATGCCCGGCTCGCCGAGCTTCTTGCGCAGTGTCATCACGGTGACCCGGACGGTGGTGGTGAACGGGTCGGCGTTCTCGTCCCACACGCGTTCGAGCAGTTCTTCGCTGCTGACCACCGAACCGGCGGCCGACAGCAGCACCTCCAGAACGCCGAACTCCTTGCGGGTCAGCTCGACCGGACCGCTCGCGCGGCGGACGGTCCGCCTCGCCGGGTCCAGTTCGACGTCGCCCGAAGTCAGCAGCGGCGGCGCGGCCGGGGTCGCGCGGCGGCCGAGCGCCCGCACGCGCGCGACGAGTTCGGGGAAGGCGAACGGCTTGGCGAGATAGTCGTCGGCACCGAGGGAAAGCCCGTCGACGCGGTCCGAAACGGAACTGCTCGCGGTGAGCATCAGGACACGGGTCAGCTCGCCGGACGCGACGATCTCGCGGCACAGGTCGTCACCGGACATCCCGGGCAGGTCGCGGTCGAGCAGCACGACGTCGTACCGGGTGACGGCGGCCTTCTCGTGCCCGTCGTCACCGGTGAGCGCGATGTCCACCGCCATGCCCTCGCGCCGCAGGCCGCGTGCGATCGCGTCGGCGAGGGGTTCTTCGTCTTCGACTACCAGAATTCGCACGACCCTACGTTGCCACACATTCCTGAGAGTGACCTTATTGGAGTAATGCTCACGCCCAGCGCAGGGCGAACCACAGCCGCATCCGGGTCTCCGGATCCGCCAGATCCACCCCCAGCGCCCGTTCGATCTGCCCGATCCGGTGCCGGACGCTGTTGCGGTGCACGCCGAGTTCGGCGGCCGTGCGGTCCCAGCCGCCGTGGTGCGCGAGCCAGGTCCGCAGGGTGCCGACCAGTTCGCGGTCACCCTTCCGGTCGAGTTCGCGCAACGGCGCCAGCACCTGGGCGGCGAACCCGGCCGCGGCGCCCGGATCGATCAGGGCGTCCAGCCCCGCAGTACCTTCCGCCACGATGGGCCGTTCCAGCGCGGCTGCCCGCGTCAGCAGTAACTCGATTTCGCCCGCCGCTTCGGGAAGCCGTCCGGGTGGGACGGGCGAACCCACGACCGCGAGCCAGCCGTCGGCGCGGAGCCGGTCGAGGTCGCCGATCTCCGGCGCCTCGCGGACGATCGCGGTGAATCGTGGCCCCGGGCGCAATCGCACGAGCGGGGTGTCGAGCCGGGCGCGCAGCCAGTCGTAGCGGGCGGCGACCTCGTTCGGCCCGCGGCGGTAAGCGATCCCCGCGACCAGGCGGCGTTCGTCCCCGCCGAGCACGTCGGTCTCGCCCAGCAGCAACGCCGTGGCGGTGGCGCCCAGACCGGCCGCGTCCGAACCCGCGCGGCCCACCAGCCCGAGCAGCGCCGCCCCGACCGACAGGATCGAGCGGTCCGCGCCGTCGAACCGCGCGACGCGGCCGACCACGACCAGATGCGACGCCGTCGCCTGCGGGTACACCGGCTGCGCGACGACGTGGGTGCCGTCGGCCAGTTCCGTGGTCGCGCTGCGGATCCCCCGGCCCGTCCGGAGCGTGGCGAGGAGCTCCCGGACTTCCGCGGGCAGCGGCGACGGTGCCCTGTGGTCCGCGGCCAGGACGTCGCCGACGCCGACCAGCGCCACCCAGGCCCCGAGCCGCCCGGCCAGCGCGCCGGCCAGTTCACCGAGTCCGTCACCGGCCGCCCTGGTCAGCGCCTCGCGCGCGACCGCGATCCGCCGCTGTTCCCGCTGCCCCGCCTCCGCCAGCGCGACCGACACTGCCCGGCTGATCGCGAGGAACGGTGTCCGCGGCTGGACGACCAGCAGCGGGAGCCCGTGCCGGGCACACGCCGTCCGCAGTGGCGGCGGCAGCGTCTCGTAGGCGCCCGGAGTGAGCCCGAACCCCAGCGCGGAGATCCCGCTTTCGGCGAGCCGCCGGACGTAGCGGTCGATCTCGGCGGGTTCCACCGGCAGGTTCACCCCGGCGGTGAGCAGGAGTTCCGCCCCGAGGAGGTACGGCGCGGGGTCCAGCAGCTCGCTGACGTGCGCCCAGCGCACCGGGGCGTCGAGCGCCCCCGGCCGCAGGGTCTCCACGACCGGGTCGACCGCCAGTTCCGGGTTGCCGACCACGGCCCGTAACGGGACATTCACATCCGAGGCGAACGGATCGTGGGCTCGGGTCATTTCATCCTCATAAGTGCCGGAGTTGGGATGGATCATCCCATGTCGTTCAAGCCGCGAACGAACCTACGGTGACCCGAACGAAGCGAACAGCCCCAAGTCAAGGAGGACACCGTGGCCGGTGACTACGCGGTGATCGCGCTCTACATAGCGGGCATGATCGGGGTCGGCTGGTTCGGGCTGAGGCTCGCCAAGACCAAATCCGACTATCTCGTCGCGGGCCGCCGTCTCGGCTGGTTCATGTACTCGGGCACGATGTCCGCGGTCGTCCTCGGCGGCGCTTCGACGGTCGGCGGGGTGAAGCTCGGCTACACCTACGGCATCTCCGGCGCCTGGCTCGTGATCGCGATCGGCGTCGGCATCCTGGTCCTCCACACGCTGTTCGCGCGGCGGCTGGTGAAACTGCGGGTCTACACCGTCGGCGAAATGCTCGACCTGCGCTACGGCGGCTCCACCAGCACCATCTCCGGTGTCGTCATGTGGGGCTACACGCTGATGCTGACCGTCACCTCGACGCTGGCGTTCGCCACCATCTTCAAGGTTCTGTTCAACGTCCCGAGCTGGGCGGGGATCGCCATCGGCGGGTCGATCGTGGTGCTCTACTCGGTGCTGGGCGGCATGTGGTCGATCACGCTGACCGACATCGTCCAGTTCGTCATCAAGACCATCGGCATCCTGCTGATCCTGCTGCCCGTCTCGATCGTCTCGGCGGGCGGTTTCGACGGGATGGCCGCGCGGCTGGACGAGAGCTACTTCGAACTGACCGCCATCGGCGGCGACACGATCTTCACCTACTTCCTCATCTACAGCTTCGGGCTGCTGATCGGCCAGGACATCTGGCAGCGCGTGTTCACCGCGAGGACACCGGGCATCGCGACCGGCGGCGGCGTCATCTCCGGCGTCTACTGCCTGGTCTACGGTCTCGCCGGCGCGCTGATCGGCACCGCGGCCAAGACGCTGTACCCGAACCTCGCCAGCGCGCAGGACGCGTTCGCGACCATCGTCGAGGACCAGCTGCCCGCCGGGGTCCGCGGGCTGGTGCTCGCGGCGGCGCTCTCGGCGATGATGTCGACCGCGAGCGGCGCGCTCATCGCCTGCTCGACGGTCAGCACCTCGGACCTGCTTTCCAAGCTGGGCCTCAAAAAGGCCGTCAACGAGGTCACCAGGAACCGGGTCACCACTCTGGTCCTCGGCATCGCCGCGATCGGCATCGCGATGGTCGTGGACGACGTCGTCAACGCGCTGACCATCGCCTACGACATCCTCGTCGGCGGCCTGCTGGTCGCGATCATCGGCGGGCTGGCCTGGAAACGCGGCACCCGGCAGGGCGCGCTCGCGTCGATGGTGGTCGGCACCGTCGTGGTCATCACGTTCATGTTCGTCGACGGCGTCGAGGCCAACAGCCCGATCTACTGGGGCCTCGGGTCCAGCCTCGCGGTGTACCTGCTGGTCAGCTTCCTCACCCCGCGTACCTCGGACGAGATCCTCACCGTGTGGACCCGCCGCCTGAACGGCAGCGCGGCCGCCGAAGAAGAAGAGGCGAAACTCGCCGCTTCGCAGTCCTGAAAACCATTCGAAGGAGACACAGTGCCTGAGCAGACCCCGATCGGACCCGTCGACTCTTCGAGGGTGCCCCGGTTCGCCGGTTTCGCGACCTTCGCGAGGCTGCCGCGGATCGATCAGGTCGAGCATGCCGACGTCGCCGTCGTCGGGGTGCCGTTCGACGCCGGGGTGTCCTACCGTCCCGGCGCGCGCTTCGGCCCCGCCGCGCTCCGCGAGGCCAGCCGGCTCCTTCGCCCGTACCACCCGGAACTCGACGTTTCCCCGTTCGCCGCGACGCAGGTGGTCGACGCCGGCGACATCGCGCTCAACCCGTTCAACATCGGCGAGGCGATCGAGACGCTGCAGAGCGAGGCCGAGGCGCTGACCGCGGGCGGGACGCGGCTGGTGACCGTCGGCGGCGACCACACGATCGCGCTGCCGCTGCTGCGGGCGGCGGCGAAGAAGCACGGACCGGTGGCGCTGCTGCACTTCGACGCGCACCTCGACACCTGGGACACCTACTTCGGCGAGCCGTACACCCACGGCACCCCGTTCCGGCGGGCGTCCGAGGAAGGCCTCCTCGACACTGAAGCGCTGTCCCACGTCGGCACGCGCGGCCCGCTGTACGGCAAGCGGGATCTGGAGGAGGACCGCCGCCTCGGATTCGGCATCGTCACCTCCGGCGACGTCATGCGCCGCGGGGTCGCCGAGACCGTCGACGCGCTGCGCCAGCGCATCGGCGGCCGCCCGCTCTACATCTCGGTCGACATCGACGTGCTCGACCCGGCACACGCGCCGGGCACCGGGACCCCCGAAGCGGGCGGTATGACCAGCCGCGAACTGCTGGAGATCCTGCGCGGGCTGCGGGACTGCAACCTCATCGGAGCCGATGTGGTGGAACTGGCCCCGCCTTACGATCATGCCGAGATCACCGCCATCGCGGCTTCCCACGTCGCCTACGACCTGGTGAGCCTGCTCAGTTTGGGGAAGGGCGCATGACCAGCACTGAACGGATAGGCGGCGACGTAGTCGTCGAAACCCTGCACGCGCTCGGCGCGGACACCGTCTTCGGCCTGCCGGGCCAGCACGCGCTCGGGCTGTTCGAAGCGCTGCGGCGCACGGACGATCTGCGCGTCATCAGCTCGCGGGTGGAGAACAACCTGGCGTTCGCGGCCGACGGGCACGCCCGCGCCCGGCTCGCGGCGGATCCCGAAGGCCCGGTCCCGGTGACGCCGATGATCGTGTCCACCGGTCCCGGCGCGTTGCTGACTTTGGCTTCCTTGCAGGAATCCCGGGCGGCGTCGGTCCCGGTGCTCGGGATCTCCAGCCAGATCCCGGTCGCCGGGCTCGGCGGCGGGCGGCACGGGTACCTGCACGAACTTCCCGATCAGCAGGCCAGTTTCCGTGATGTGGTGAAGTCGGTGCACGTGGTGCGCACCGTCAGCCAGATCCCGACGGCCCTGCGCGAAGCCTGGGAATCGGCGGCGACGGCGCCGTTCGGACCGGTGTGGGTCGAGATCCCGCAGGACATCCTGCTGGCGCCGGCGGATCTGCCGCGGATCACGTCGGTGACGGCACGGCCCGCACCGCTCGAACCGTTGCCGGAGCTCGTCACCGAAGCCGCGAATCTCCTGGGCGCGGCGAAGAATCCGGTGATCCTCGCCGGTGGTGGCGCGCTGCGCTCGGGCGCGCAGGCGGAACTGAAGGCGCTCGCGGAGGCCCTGCGCGCGCCGGTGCTCTCGACGTTCGGCGGCAAGGGCGTCTTCGGCTGGGACCACGAGCTGTCCGGCCAGTCATGGCTCGAAGACTGGCACAGCACGGAGTTCCTCTCGGCCGCGGATGTGTTGCTGGTACTGGGTTCCGGGCTCGGCGAGCTGTCCAGCAACTACCGCGAATTCGCCCCGCGCGGCCGGGTGATCCAGGTCGAGGCCGATCTCGGGAAGCTGGAGTCGAACTACCCGGCGCTGGGCATCCACGCCGACGTCCGGCTTGCCCTGCAAGGACTTCTGGAGCAGGTGCCCTTCCGCCAGAGTGACGGCGTCGCCGAGAAGGCGGTCGCGGATCTGCTGGCCAAGGTGCGCGAACGCCTCGACGGCCAGGCACTCGAAACCGAGCGCAAGCTGATCGACGACATCCGTGCCGCGGTCCCCGAAGGCACACAGACGTACTGGGACATGACGATCGCGGCCTACTGGGCCTGGTCGGCGTGGAATCCCGAGGGTGCGCCGATCCACACCGCGCAGGGCGCGGGCGGGCTCGGTTATGGCCTGCCCGGTGCGCTCGGCGGCGCGGCGGCGACCGGCGGCCCGACACTCGCGGTCTCCGGTGACGGTGGCGCGATGTACGGCATCGCGGAACTCGCCACGGCGGTCCAGCACGGGCTGGACGTCACGTGGCTCGTCATCGACGACGGCGGCTACGGCATCCTGCGCGAGTACCTGACCGGCGCGTTCGGCCGGTCCACGGCCACCGAGCTCGCGCGGCCCGATTTCGCCGCGCTGGCACAGTCCTTCGGCGTCCCGGCCACGGTGTCCTCTTTGGACAGCGTCGGGAAGGACCTTGCCGAAGCCCTCGGCACCCCCGGTCCGTCGATGGTCGTCCTCCCCGCCCTGCTGAAGATGTTCGAGCCGACCCACCTGGAGAAGAAATGACTCAGGTCCTGAATTTCGTCGACGGCGCCGAGGTAGCGGCGTCGGGCTCGCGGACGCTCGACCTGGTGGATCCCGCCACCGGCGAGGTCTTCGGCACCAGCGTCCTCTCCGAGCAGTCCGATGTGGACGCCGCGCTGGCCGCCGCGGAACGGGCGTTCGAGGTGTGGCGCAAGAGCACCCCCGCTCAGCGCCAGCTCGCACTGCTGAAGATCGCCGACGCGCTGGAGTCCCGCGCGGAGGAGTTCGCCGAGCTCGAAATCCGGGAGACCGGCAAGATCCGCGCCGTCGTGCTGGACGAGGAGATCCCGGAGTGCGTCAGCGCGCTGCGGTTCTTCGCGGGTGCGGCGCGGCAGCTCGAAGGCACCGCGTCCGGTGAGTACCTGCCAGGGCACACCTCCGCGATCCGTCGCGAGCCGGTCGGCGTCTGCGCGCAGATCGCGCCCTGGAACTACCCGCTGATGATGGGGGTCTGGAAGATCGCCCCGGCGCTGGCCGCGGGCAACACCGTCGTGCTGAAGCCCGCGGAGACGACGCCGTCGACGGCCGTGCTGCTGGCGAAGGTCGCGGCGGAGTTCCTGCCGCAAGGCGCCTTCAACGTGCTGTGCGGCGACCGCGACACCGGCCGCGCGCTGGTGAAACACCCGATCACCGAACTGGTGTCGATCACCGGCTCGACCCGCGCCGGTATCGACGTCGCGACCGTCGCGGCGGCCGACCTCAAGCGCACGCACCTCGAACTCGGTGGCAACGCGCCGCTGCTGGTCTTCGGCGACGTGAACCTCGCCGAAGCGGCCGAGGGCATCGTCGGCGCGGCGTTCTACAACGCCGGGCAGGACTGCACGGCGGGCAGCCGGGTGCTGGTGGACGCGGCGATCCACGACGAGTTCGTCGCGGAGCTGACCAAGGCCGCCGCCGCGCAGACGCCCGGCGAGGACTTCGGCCCGCTCAACAGCGAGGCACAGTTCGGCCGGGTGCGCGGTCTCGTCGACCGGCTGCCGTCGCACGCCCGCGTGGAGACCGGCGGCACCCCCGCCGGTGACCGCGGTTTCTTCTTCTCCCCCACCGTGATCTCGAGCCTGAAGCAGGACGACGAGATCGTGCAGGAGGAGATCTTCGGCCCGGTGATCACCGTCCAGTCCTTTGTGGACGAGAGCGAGGCGGTGCGCCTGGCCAACGGCGTCCCGTACGGGCTCGCGTCGTCGATCTGGACCAATGACCTGTCACGCGCGACCCGCGTTTCGGGCGAACTCGACTTCGGCTGCGTCTGGGTCAACACCCACGGGCCGCTGGTCTCGGAAATGCCCCATGGCGGCTTCGGGCACTCGGGCCACGGGAAGGACCTCTCGTCCTACTCCTTCGCCGAGTACACCCGCGTCAAGCATGTCATGACCCGCTTCGCCTGAAGCTCTTAGCCGGAGGTCCCCATGGGTGACAAGGTCACCGAAGTCGAGCAGCACGGCATCGCGCCGATCCCGCCGGAGGAACAGACGTCGCGTCCGCGCGACCTGTTCCGGATGGCGTTCGGCGGTGCGAACACCTTCGCCACCATCATCCTCGGGACCCTCCCGATCGCCTTCGGCCTGAGCTTCTGGGCGGCGGTCGCGGCCACCGTCGCGGGTGTGGTCGTCGGCGCGCTGGTGCTCTCGCCGATGTCGTTGTTCGGCCCGCTCACCCGGACCAACAACGCCGTCTCCTCCGGCGCGCACTTCGGCGTCGTCGGCCGTTGTGTCGGATCCTTCCTCTCCCTGCTCACGGCGATCACGTTCTTCGCCATCTCGGTCTGGGTGAGCGGCGACGCCGTCGCCGGTGCGGCACAACGGCTTTTCGGCTTCGACGGCGGCGAAGTGCTCCGCGGCGTGGCATACGGCGTCATCGCGATCGCCACGCTCGTGGTGTGCATCTACGGCTACCGGTTCATGCTGCTCGTGAACCGGGTCGCCGTGGTGCTGGGCACGGCGATCATGCTGCTCGGGATCGTGGCCTACGGCAGCACTTTCGACCCCGGGTTCGCCGGCACCGGCACTTACGCGCTCGGGGACTTCTGGCCGACCTGGATCCTCGCCGCGCTCACCACGATGGCGAACCCGATCTCGTTCGGCGCCTTCCTCGGCGACTGGACGCGCTACATCCCGGCGCGGCACAGCCGCCGTTCCCTGCTGGCCGCGCCGTTCCTGGCGCAGGTGGCGACCCTGCTGCCGTTCGGGTTCGGCATCGCCACCGCGACCCTGGTCGCCGATCCGGCCGACTACATCACCGGCCTGACCGCGATCTCCCCGCTCTGGTACGCGATCCCGCTGATCGTGGTCGCGCTGATCGGCGGCCTGTCCACCGGCACGACGTCGCTCTACGGGACCGGGCTGGACTTCAGCTCGATCTTCGTGAAGCTGAGCCGGGTACAGGCGACGCTGCTGATCGGCTCGCTCAGTGTGGTGTTCATCTTCGTCGGCAATTTCGTGCTGGACATGGTCTCCAGCATCAACGCCTTCGCCACGCTGATCGTGCTGTGCACCTCGCCGTGGATGGTGATCATGATGATCGGTTTCGTGCTGCGGCGCGGGTTCTACGACCCGGACGACCTCCAGGTGTTCAACCAGGGCCGCAAGGGCGGCCGCTACTGGTTCACCCGCGGGGTGAACTGGCGCGCGATGGCCGCGTGGATCCCGGCGACGACGCTGGGCCTGCTGACCGCCAACACCCCGATGATCGCCGGGCCGCTCAAGGACATCGCGGGCGGCGTCGACATCAGCATGGTGGTGACGCTGTGCACGGCGGCGATCGCGTACCCCGTGCTGGTGAAGCTCTTCCCCGAGCCGCGGGAGGTCTATGGTCCGGCGCCCGGACCGGTCCGGGAAGCTCAGCCGCAGTCGGTGGCCTGACGCGGATCCGCCGGGTACCGCAGGGCGCTACGGCCGAACGCGCCGGTCAGGTTGTCCCAGAAACGTCCCGCGGTGAGCGGTGCCCGGACCGAGTCCAGCATCTCGCGCACTTCGGGACACTGGACGGCCTTCCGTGCCGCGAGAATGTCTTCGGGCGCGAATCCATTGGCGTCACCGCCCGTGTCGACTTCCGCCGTGCCGGCCTCGCCGATCGCCCACACCGGACTGATGTCCTTCTCGTGCCCGCTGCGGCTGGCCGAGACGAGCACGGTATGGGAAGCGATCGAGTTCACGAGGCCGTATCCGTCGTGCACACGGACGTCGAGCGGCATGACCAGCCCGAAGGCGCCGATGCTGCCGGAGAAGACCGTGCTGTACGGCTTGTCGGAAGCGTACTGATGCCAGGCCCCGGCCCGGTACACCAGCACGGAGGGGCCGGGCAGGCTCCGGACGGCCGTGATCGCCGACGGAAGGTCGAGGTCGGGCGACTGCGAGTAGTCCTCGATGGTCACCGGGTGCTCGCGCCGGGTGACCGCGGACCAGTAACCGCGTTCGTCCGCGATCCCGGTGGCCTTGTTGTACGCCTTGGGTGCGTCCTCGTACGGCACACGCAGCCAGCCCAGGGTGACGATCGCCCAGACGCCGACCCCGGCCAGCGAGACGGCGGTCCATCGCGTGAACGGCACGGCCATGACCGGGAGCAGGGCGGCGAACAGCGCCGGCAGCAGCATCCGGCCGTGCATGAAGTCACCACCGAGCCGGATGACGTACAGCGCGAGCACCATGGCGGAGAGCAGCGGGAACGCCGTGAGCACCCAGAGCGCCCGGTCTCGCCGGACCCGAACCAGCAGCAGCACGAATCCGGCCACCAGCAGCAGAATCGGTATCCAGAGGTGATAGGGCCCCACGAGGTCTGCCAGGTACCGCCAGCCACGGCCCCAATGCGCGAACGACGCTTCCTTGGCCAGCGCGGTGTTCGGCGTGATCAGCCCGTAGTAGCCCATCCGGAAGATCTGGTACGCCACGGGCAGCGCGCCGGCGACCGCGAGGAAGCCGAGCAGGCGCCACCAGCCGCGCCACGCGACGAACAGCGTCGCGACGAAGGCGATCGCGCTGAAGACGGCGAGATCCGGGCGCACGAGCGGTCCGAGCCCGATCACCAGCGCGACGGGCCAGGCACGCACCGCGTCCCCGCCGAGGGCGAGCCGGACGACGAGCCACCACGTGAGACCCAGCCAGAACGTGATGAGCCCGGTTTCCAGGCCGGAGGTGGCGAAATCCCGGAACGGCGGCAGCACGCAGACCAGCAGCGCGCCCGCCGGGACCACCAGGCCCGCCCCTGTGGGTCGGTAGAACCGCCGGGCGCCGTCCATGGCGAACCACAGACCCGCGACGGCCAGTACCAGGCCGGAGCCCACGGCGGCCCACTCCAGCTTGATCCCGAGCGCCCCGAGCCCGCCGACGATGAACGTCCACAGCGTGCTGGTGTTCGCCTCGACCCGCTCACCCGCGTTGAACACCGGGCCGTTGCCCTCGAGGAGGTTCCGGACCGTCCGCAGCACGATGAGGCCGTCGTCGCTCATCCACCGGCGGCGCCAGGCCAGCTCGGCGTACACCACAGCCGCAAGGCCGAAAAGAATCCACGTCCACACCCGTGGCCTGCGGTACCAAGCCTGGGTCGCACCGGATTCCCCGGATTCTGCCTTGAGTAGCCCCATAGTCGACACTGGTCGTCCCCTTCTCGGCCGATGGCGACGGCACATCAAACCGGGGGCTACCTTATGGGGCGGCCAGGCCGCGCCGGAGCCCGGCCTAGGCGAAGCGGCGCAGCGCCCCGAGGAACAGCGCGTCGAAGGCGCGGTCCGGGAGTACCCGGCGCACGAGCAGGATCGGCTTCGCCCCGAAACCGGCGGCGTAGCGGGTCTTCGGGCGCCGGGCTCGGGCGGCCTTCAGGATGACGTCGGCGATCACCTTGGGGTGGGAACCGCGTGCGGCCTGGTCGAAGAACTTCGCCAAGGCCTTGGCCTGCGGCGCGTAGGCGGTGTCACCCGAGGTCTTCATCAGGTTCTCGATGGCGATGCCGCCCCATTCGGTCTTGATGGCGCCGGGTTCGACCACCACGACGTCGATGCCGAAGGGTTTGAGCTCCAGCCGCAGTGAGTCGCTGAGGCCTTCGACCGCGAATTTGGTCGAGTGGTACCAGCCGCCGAGCGGTTCGTAGATCTTGCCTCCGATCGACGAGACGTTCACGATCTTGCCGGCGCCTTGGGCGCGCATATGCGGTGTGGTCAGCTGGACGAGCCTCGCGAGCCCGAACACGTTGACCTCGAACTGATACTTCCCTTCCGAGAGCGGGACATCCTCGAAGGCGCCGTACGAGCCGTACCCCGCGTTGTTGACCAGGACATCGATGCGGCCGGACTCCTCGATGATCCGCTCGATCCCCGCGACCATCGACGCGTCGTCGGTGACGTCCATTTCGAGGATCTTGATACCGCGTTCGGCCAGCCCCGCCATCCGCTCGACGCGCCTCGCGGCGCCGTAGACCGTGTAGCCCGCTTCGTGCAGCGCGAGCGCCGTGGCTTCGCCGATGCCCGCGGAAGCGCCCGTGACCAGTGCGACCTTCATGTCGCCCTCCTAACTAACCGGTTGGTTGCCAATTCAGGCTGCCACGGGCGGGACTGGCTGTCAACCAACCAGTTAGTTAGACTGGGTCACATGGTCAGGGACAAGGAAGCGACCAAGCGGAAACTGCTGGACGCGGCGACGGTCGAGTTCGCGACGTACGGCATCGCGGGCGCCAGGGTGGATCGCATCGCGAAGAACGCGGGCGCGAACAAGGCGCTGATCTACGCCTACTTCTGCAGCAAGGAAGAGCTTTTCGAGAAGGTCGTGCAGGAGCAGGTGGACCTCGCCATCCGGACCCTCACGATCACGCCCGAAGACCTCCCCGGCTACGCGGGAAAGCTGTTCGACCGCTACCTCGAACATCCCCAGCTCCTCCGGCTCATGGGCTGGCTTCGCCTGGAGAACGGCTTCGACGCGATGCCGGAGGCCGAGGTCAGGGCACACGCGGACAAGGTCGCCGCGATCCGGGAGGCGCAACGTTCGGGCACCGTGCCGGACCACTTCGACGCCGAGGAACTGCTGAGCCTCGTCGTGCACCTGTCGATCCTCGGATTCTCCTCCCCCACCGCGACCCGCGACCTCGTCGTCCGCGCGGTCAGCCGGATCGTGGGAACCTGAGCCGCATTTCGCGCGACCACTGGGTATGCGGCGCCGGTTTTCCGCGGCGCCTCGCCGCGTCGTGAGCCCTGCCCGAAGGGCCGCCACGCGACGACGCACCACGGCGCGAAGGCGGATCTGGCCGCACAGGGCACGAAGGTGATCGGCGCGCGTGTCGTCGACGACGGCGATCTGATCACCGGCGGCGGGATCACCGCGGGACTCGAGGTTTCGCTGTGGCTCGTGGAGCGCTTCTTGGGCGCGAAGGCGGCTCAGCGGGCCGAGGTGGTGCTGGAGTACGAGCGGCGAGGCACCGTCTGGCGGGCCTGACTCGTGCGTGATGGCCTTGCGAACCCATGCTTGCCGCACCGTGCCTGACCGGACGCCCGCGATGAGGGTGTGTGGAAATAGGGACGTTGAGTGTCCCAATTTCCACACACCCCGTCCGGATCCGGTCGTGACCGGGACTGTCTCGCCGGACCGTGTGGATTTCCGGTCATCTGACGACCAAAAATCCACACACGCCCGCAGCGGCGAGGCACTGTCTGACACGAGGTCGCGGACTCAGCCCGCGCCACGGACGTCAGCGGTGCGTGTCTTCCGGCGCCGGCGTCCGGCTCGCCAGCTTCGCCGACCACTCGGTCACCCGCCGCGCCACATCCTGCGCGGTGAGCCCGACGCGGGCCAGCACCTCCTCACGCGAACCGTGGTCATGGAACACCTGCGGCACCGCGAGATCGCGCAGCGGCACATCGCATTCGGCGTCGCGGAACAGCGCGGCCAGCGCGGAGCCGAAGCCACCGTGCCGCCCGCTGTCCTCGACGGTCACGACGAGCTTGTGCTGCTCGGCCAGCGCCACCAGCTCGGCGGGCGCCGGGACGACCCAGCGCGGGTCCACCACGGTCACGCCGATGCCCTGGTCGGCCAGCCGGTCCGCGGCGGCGAGCCCGAGCATCGCGAACGCGCCCACGGCGACCAGCAGGACGTCGGCTTCACCGGCGGGCTTGCGCAGCACGTCCACGGTGCCGACGCGTTCCACGGCGGGCACCGAGTCGATCACGCCGCCCTTGGAGAACCGCAGCGCCGTCGGCCCGTCCTCGACGGCGACGGCCTCGCGCAGTTCCTCACGCAGCGTTCCGGCGTCACGCGGAGCGGCGACCCGCATCCCGGGCACCATGCCCAGCAGCGAAAGGTCCCACATGCCGTGGTGGCTGGGGCCGTCCGGGCCGGTGATGCCCGCCCGGTCCAGCACCAGCGTCACCGGCTGGCGGTGCAGCGCGACGTCCATCAGGACCTGGTCGAACGCGCGGTTCAGGAAGGTCGAGTAGACGGCGACGACGGGGTGCTTGCCACCCATCGCGAGCCCGGCGGCCGAGGTCACCGCGTGCTGCTCGGCGATCCCGACGTCGTACCAGCGGTCGGGGTACGCCTCGGCGAACTTGTGCAGCCCGGTCGAGCGCAGCATGGCCGCGGTGATCGCGACGACGTCTTCACGGTCGGCGCCGATCTTCACCAGCTCGTCGGCGAAGACCCCGGTCCAGCTCGGGCCCTTGACCGGCGGCAGCCCGGTTTCCGGGTCGATCGGGTCGGTCTGGTGCATCTGGTCGGCCTGGTTGGTCACCGCGGGCTCGTAACCGTGCCCCTTCTCGGTGACCACGTGGACGATGACCGCGCCGCCGAAGTCGCGGGCGCTCTGGAACGCCTTCTCCAGCGCGACGAGGTCGTGCCCGTCGACCGGGCCGAGGTATTTGAGGCCGAGGTCGGAGAACATCATCTGCGGGCTCAGCGCGTCCTTCAGTCCCGCCTTCGCCGCGTGCAGCGCCGCGTAGATCGGCTTGCCGACGACGGGAGTGTGGCGCAGCAGCTCCTTGCCGCGGTCCAGGACGCGCTCGTAGCCCGGCTTGAGCCGCAGCGACGCGAGGTGGTCCGCGACGCCGCCGATGGTCGGCGAGTAGGAGCGGCCGTTGTCGTTGATGACGATGACGACCGGGCGGCGCGGGTTCGCGGCGATGTTGTTGAGCGCCTCCCAGCACATGCCGCCGGTCAGCGCGCCGTCGCCGACCACGGCGATCGCGTGCCTGCCGCCCCCGCCGAGTTCGAACGCCTTCGCCAGACCGTCCACATAGGACAAGGCGGTCGACGCGTGGCTGTTCTCGACGAGGTCGTGCTCGCTCTCGCAGCGCGCCGGGTAGCCGGTGAGGCCGCCGAGCTGGCGCAGCTTGTCGAAGCCGTCATGACGACCGGTGACGATCTTGTGCACGTACGCCTGGTGACCGACGTCCCACACGATGGCGTCGTCCGGCGAGTCGAAGACCCGGTGCAGCGCCATGGTCAGCTCGACGACACCCAGGTTCGGGCCGAGGTGACCACCGGCGAGCCGCACCTTTTCGACGAGGAAGTCCCGGATCTCCGCGGCCAGCTCACCGAGCTGTTCCTGGTTCATCCGCTTCAAGTCGGCCGGTCCGTGCACGGACTCGAGCAACGTCACTCTCCCACCTCGCCTGGTTCCTCTTCCGCCGTTCCGACCAGTCTACGGAGGGCGCCTGAGAGTCTTCCGTCCGCCGCGTCACGGGTCACATGTCAGAAAATCACCACTCGCCACCCGAAGGTGTGAACATGGTCTCTTTTGCCAAGTAGCGGTCACGTCGGGTGGCCGCGATAATCGCTGATCGACGGTTGAGCAGGAGCCGGTTCGGAGGGCTTGATGGCGGACTTTTTCATCGGTGGCGAGTGGGTCGACGCGGTCGGCGGTGGTCGCCGGGAAATCCGCTGCCCCGCGGACGGGTCGCTGGTCGCGGAAGTCGCCGAAGGCACCCGTGAAGACACCGAAGCGGCCATCGCCGCCGCGAGGAAGGCGTTCGACACCGGCCCGTGGCCGCAGACGCCCGCCCCACAGCGCGGTGACCTGCTGTTGAAGGCCGCCGACCTGCTCGACCGGGACGCCGCGGCCTTCGCCCGCGCCGAGTCCCTCGACACCGGGAAACGGCTGGTCGAGAGCGAATACGACATGGCCGACATCGCCGCGTGCCTGCGCTACTTCGGCAAGCTCGCCGCGAACGACGCCGGCCGTGTGGTCGACACCGGCAACCCGGACGCGTTCAGCCGGATCGTGCACGAGCCCGTCGGCGTCTGCGGGCTGATCACGCCGTGGAACTACCCGCTCCTGCAGACCATCTGGAAGGTCGCCCCCGCGCTCGCGGCGGGCAACACGTTCGTCCTCAAGCCCAGCGAACTGACCCCGCACACCTCGATCATGCTGATGAAGCTGCTGACCGAGGCCGGGCTCCCCGGCGGCGTCGCGAACCTGGTGCTCGGCGCCGGCGCGCAGGCCGGGGCACCGCTGTCCGAGCATCCGGACGTCGACCTCGTGTCGTTCACCGGCGGCCTCGCGACCGGCAAGATCATCGCCGCTTCCGCGGCCGCCACCATCAAGAAGGTCGCGCTGGAACTGGGCGGCAAGAACCCGAACGTCGTGTTCGCCGACTCGGACTTCGAGACCGCCGTCGATTACGCGCTGACCGCGGTGTTCCTGCACTCCGGGCAGGTCTGCTCGGCGGGCGCGCGGCTGATCGTCCAAGAGGAATGGCATGACAGGTTCGTCGACGAACTCGTCCGCCGCGCCGAACTGATCCGACTGGGTGGACCTTTCGACCCGAAGGCTGAAACCGGTCCGCTGATCTCGGCCGCCCATCTGGAAAAGATCGAACGCTACGTCGCCGCGGCACTGGAAGAGGGCGCCGTCCTGCGCACCGGCGGCAAACGCCCCGACGATCGCGAGCTCGCGAAGGGGCATTACTACCTGCCGACCATCCTGGACAACGTGAAGCAGGGCAGCAGCGCCGTCGTCGACGAATCGTTCGGCCCGGTGCTCACCGTCGAGACCTTCACCGACGAGGACGACGCCGTCCGCATCGCCAACGACACCCACTACGGCCTCGCCGGCGCGGTGTTCACCTCGGACGCCTCCCGCGCGCAGCGGGTCGCGAACCGGCTGCGGCACGGCACGATCTGGATCAACGACTTCCACCCCTATCTGCCGCAGGCGGAGTGGGGCGGCTACAAGCAGTCCGGTTTCGGGCGCGAACTCGGCCCGACCGGACTCGCCGAGTACACGGAGGCGAAGCACATTTACCAGAACCTCCGGCCCGCTCCACAACACTGGTTCTCCGGGGAGCCTGCCGCATCCAACTGAAGACGGGAAACTGCCGATGAGCACTCCTTCCGATGACGGCCTGGCCGGTTTCGGCTACAAACAGGAACTCGAAAGAACCCTCGGCAACTTCCACACCTTCGCCGCCGGGATCAGCTACATCTCGATCCTCACGGGCACCTTCCAGCTGTTCTACTTCGGTTTCAGTTTCGGCGGCCCCGCGTACTGGTGGTCGTGGCCGATGGTGTTCGTCGGCCAGCTGATGGTCGCGCTGTCGTTCGCCGAACTGGCCGCGCACTATCCGGTCGCCGGCTCGATCTACAACTGGTCGAAACGGCTCGGCAGCCCGCACGTCGCGTGGCTGGCCGGGTGGATGATGCTGACCGCGTCGATCGTCAGCATCGCCGCGGTCGCGCTGGCCTACCAGATCACCCTCCCCCAGATCTCGTCGTTCTTCTCCTTCTCCGGCGACAGCGCGGTGAACGCGGTCATCCTCGGCACCGTCCTGATCCTGTTCACCACGCTGGTGAACGCCTGGGGCGTCAAGCTGATGGCGCGGATCAACAGCGCCGGGGTGTTCATCGAACTGATCGCCGCGGTCCTGCTGATCGTCGCGCTCGCGGTGAACATCACGCGGGGCCCCGAGGTGGTCATGCAGACCAACGACACCGGCGCCGACCAGCCGTGGGGTTACTTCGGGGCGTTCCTGGTCGCCTCGCTCGCGTCGACCTACGTCATGTACGGCTTCGACACCGCCAGCTCGCTCGGCGAGGAGTCGCACGACCCGCGCAAGAACGCGCCCAAGGCGATCCTGCGCGCGCTGATCGCGTCGTTCGTCATCGGCGGGCTGATCCTCATCCTCGCGCTGATGGCCGTGGGCGACATCAACAACCCGGAGATCGCCACGGGCGGCCTGCAGTTCATCGTGCTCGACGTCCTCGGGAGCACGATCGGCACGGTCTTCCTGCTGGCGGTCGTCATCGCCATCACGGTGTGCAATCTGGCCGTGCAGTCGGCGGCGATCCGGATGATGTTCGCGATGGGCCGCGACAACAACCTGCCCGCCGGGAAGCATCTGGCGAGGGTGTCGCCGAAGACGAAGACGCCCGTGATCCCCGCGATCGTGTCCGGCGTGATCGCGGTGCTGATCCTGGTGGTCAACGTCGGCCAGCCGCAGATCTTCACGGTGATCACCAGTATCGGCATCATCATGATCTACCTGGCGTACCTGCTGGTCACCGTTCCGATGCTGGTCAAGCGGCTGCGCGGGCAGTGGCCGCCGCCGAAGGCGGAGGGCACCAAGTACTTTTCGCTCGGCAAACTGGGGCTGCCGGTCAACATCCTCGGCGTGCTGTGGGGCGGCGCGATCGTGGTGAACCTGGCGTGGCCGCGGCGTGCGGTCTACAACGCGACCGAGCCGTATCACTGGTACCTCGAATGGGGGGCCGTGCTGTTCGTCGGCGCGGTGGCGGTCGCCGGTTTCGCGTATTACTGGTTCGTCCTGCGGCACAAGAGCGGCGTCCTGGCCGATCACGCCGCGGAAGCACGTCCCGAGGAGGCAGCACAGTGACCGGAGAGTTCGACTACATCGTCGTCGGCGGCGGGACGGCGGGTTCGGTGGTCGCGGCGAGACTCTCGGAAGACCCGGATGTCACCGTGGCGCTCCTGGAAGCCGGACCGTCCGATGTGGACGATCCGGCAGTACTGGAACTGACGAAGTGGATGGCACTGCTGGAATCCGGCTACGACTGGGACTACCTGGTCGAACCGCAGGAGTCCGGCAACTCCTTCCTGCGCCACGCCCGCGCGCGGGTGCTCGGCGGCTGCTCGTCGCACAACTCGTGCATCGCCTTCTGGGCACCGGCCGAAGATCTCGACGAATGGGCGTCGCTCGGCCTGCCCGGGTGGTCTTCGAAGGACATTTTCCCCCTGTACAAGCGTCTTGAGACCAACGACGGCCCCGGCGACCACCACGGCCGCTCCGGTCCGGTGACCATCCGCTCGGTGCCGCCGAACGACCCGACCGGCGTCGCGCTGCTGCAGGCCTGTGAGCAGGCGGGCATCCCGAGGACGGAGTTCAACTCGGGCAAGACCGTGACACACGGGGCGAACTGGTTCCAGATCAACGCGCGTGAGGACGGCACTCGCTCGTCGGCGTCGGTGTCGTATCTACACCCGATCATCGGCAGGCGGCCGAACCTGGAGGTCATCACCGGCGCCCGCGTCCGGCGGCTGCTGTTCGACGGCAAACGCTGCACCGGCGCGGAATACCTGGCCGACGACTTGATCCACGGCGTTCCGCTGCGCGCACGGCGTGAGGTCATCCTGTCCTCCGGCGCGATCGACACCCCGAAACTCCTGATGCTGTCGGGGATCGGCCCCGCCGAACACCTGCGCGAGGTCGGGGTGGAGGTTCTGGTGGACTCCCCCGGCGTCGGCGAGAACCTGCAGGATCACCCCGAAGGCGTCATCCAGTGGGACGCGCTGCAGCCGATGACGACCGAGTCCACGCAATGGTGGGAGATCGGCATCTTCACCACCACCGAGGAAGGTCTCGACCGGCCGGACCTGATGTTCCACTACGGCTCGGTGCCGTTCGACATGAACACCCTCCGGCAGGGGTATCCGACCACGGAGAACGGCTTCTGCCTGACCCCGAACGTCACCCGCTCACGGTCGACCGGGACGGTGCGGCTGCGCAGCCGCGACTACCGGGACAAGCCGAAGGTGGACCCGCGGTACTTCACCGACGAGCACGACATGCGCGTGATGACCTACGGCATCAAGCTGGCCCGCAAGATCGCCGAGCAGCCCGCGCTGGACGAATGGGCGGGCACGGAACTGGCGCCTGGCAAGGACGTCAAAACCGACGACGAGATCGCGGACTACCTGCGCAAGACGCACAACACGGTCTATCACCCCTCGTGCACCGCGAAAATGGGCGGTGACGACGACCCGATGGCCGTGCTGGACGCGCGACTGCGAGTGCGGGGCGTCGAAGGCCTGCGGGTCGCCGACGGTTCGGCGATGCCGTTCCTGGTCGCGGTGAACCCGTGCATCACGACGATGGCGATCGGTGAGCGGTGCGCGGACATGCTGAAGGAGGACGCGCGCTCCTAGCTTCACGCTGAAGGCCCCCTCCGTGTTGGAGGGGGCCTCTGTCGTGCCCGGAAAACCGGTGGAGCGGCCTCTCCCGGGCCATTACCGTGCTGCCGGACCACGTCGTCGAGCCGAGGGCCTGCCGTTGTACACCCTGTGAGACCTCCCGAGCGCTGATTTCGTCGCGCGTCGCGCTTTGGCGCCGCGCTTCCTTTTGCTGCGGATTTCTCACTGGAACGGGTGTACTTCCTATGCTCGAAAACTGGGTGGTCGTTCCCACCTGCCTGCCTGTCGTCCTCCGCCGTTGCCGCTCTTGCCCGTCCGGACGCTTCCGGGCGAACGGCAAATTCCGCGTCAACGCCCGCCACAAACTCCTCGATGTCTGGCTTCTCGTGCTCTGCGCCGGATGCGAGGACACCGCGAAGCTCACGATCCTGGAGCGCGTGAACGTGCGTTCCGTGCGGCCTGACCTGCTGGACCGGCTACACGAGAACGACCTCGTCCTGGCGGCGGAACTGCTCCAGAATCCCGCTGTGCGGCGCCGGAACCGCATCATCTTCGATTGGGAGGGCGCCTGGCGCCTCGACACCGGCCCCTCGGGTGAGCCGGACTTTCGCGACGTCTCGGTTCGCTTCGCGGCCCGGATCCCGATCCGGCCGGTGCGGCTGATCGCCGAAGGGTGCGGTCTTTCGCGGGGCGAGGTCGAGAGGCTGATCGATGCGGGGAAGGTGGTCTCGGGGGTGCGGTTGACCGGCAAAGTGTCCGGGGACTTCGCTTTTACGCTGAAGCGCTGACCACTCACGAGCACCTGCGCCGAACTGGCGGTTGCGCGTGATTGGACGGACGACACACGTGATTGAATGGCGAACTCGCGTGATTGGGCGGACAACTCGCGGCGGAGCCCGGTCGCGCGGTCTCAAACGGAAACAACGGCCGGGGTGCCTCGGCTACCGGTCATCTGCTCCAGCGCCCACGCCTTGCCGAACTCGGCCAGCGCCGGCGCCGACCAATAGGCGGGGATTCCGATTCCGGACCACAGAGGCATTTTCGGCCCGCTCAGGGTTCCGTGACTGACCTGGACGCGGACCGCTCCTTCCACCCAGGTGAAAACGAAGTGGGCGTACATGAACATCCATGCCTGCCTGCCCATCCCATCCCGCACGAGCACCGGCCCTTCGGACGGATAAGGCGCCGTGTAGATGACTTGTTTCCGGCCATTGCGGTAGCTGACTTCCTGAGCGGTGACACCGGGAGGAAGCATCAACGGTTCCACTCGGTCAGTCCTCCACAATGGTGATCGTGCCGTGACCGTCGCAGCCGGCACAGCCTTTCCCGTCGCAATCACCACATACCGAAGTTAGATAACCCATGATTCGGAATCCGTTCGCGTCGAAGTCGAAGTGCCCGAAGTATCCGCATTACCTCGTGAACACGAGGCTCAAGTTAGCGAGCACGCCGACACCAGGACAAGCAGAACGAAGCCGATCCATTCCGACGGATTACAAATACCGAATTATTGCAGCAACGCAACGCATTCGACGTGATGCGTCATCGGGAAAGCGTCGAAAGCGCGCAGATCCACCAGCCCGTATCCGTGCTCGGCGAACAGCGCGATGTCTCGCGCCAAGGCAGCGGGGTCGCACGCCACATAGACGATCCGGTCGGGCGAACCCTCCGCGATGGAATCGACGACGGCTTTGCCCGCACCCTTGCGCGGCGGGTCGAGGACGACGACGTCGACCGGTTTCGGGGCGTCGGCCAGCAGGTGCTCGACCCGGCCGGAGCGCCAGCGGACCTGCGGGAGGTCGGCCAGGTTCTCCTCGCCGTCGGCGACGGCACGGCGGCCGGACTCGACGGCCAGGACGCGCCCGCGCGGGCCGACCTGCTCGGCGAGCACCGACGCGAAGAGGCCGACACCGGCGTACAGGTCCCACGCCACGCCGTCACGCGGCGCCTCCGCCCATTCCGCGACGACGGCGGCGAGCGCGTCCGCGGCGGCCGGGTGGACCTGCCAGAAGCCGTGGGCGTCCAGGCGCCAGTCGCGGCCCGCGGCGTGCTGCACGGCGATACCACCGGCCAGCTGCCGCGAACGGGTCTTCCCGTGGACCGTCGAGAGGTCGCGAAGGTGCACCTGTCCCTCGTCGTCCTTGGTGACCTCGATTTCGCTGCCGGGGCGCCACTTCCGCGACACGACGTCGTCGAGCGCGCCGGGGACGGTGATCGGGCAGTCGTCGATCGCGATCACGCGATGACTGTGATGCGCCCGGAAACCCGCCCTGCCGTCCTTGCCCGCGACGAGCCGGACGCGGCCGCGCCAGTCCAGCGGGCCACCGTCGAGAGCTTCGACGACGACCTCGCGGTCGATTCCGGCCAGCCTCTTCAGCTGCTCCATGACCACGGCGGCCTTGAGCTCACGCTGATGGCCGGGCGTGGCGTGCTGCCAGTCGCAGCCGCCGCACTCCCCCGGCGCCGCGAGCGGGCACGGCGGCTCGACGCGTTCCGGCGACGCCTCAAGGACCTCGACGGCGTCGGCGCGGCAGAACGACCCGCCCTTGTCCTCGGTGACCGATGCCAGGACCCGCTCGCCGGGCAGCGCGTGCCGCACGAAGACGACTCGCCCCTCCGCCCGCGCGACGCAGTGCCCGCCGTGCGCGACCGCGCCGACCTCCAGCTCGATCGTTCGTCCGAGCCAGGTGCCGGTCGACGCGTCCACACTCATTCTGCTTTGTCCTTTTTCGTTTCGGGTTGCTTGACGACCGGGGAGAACCCGCGCCGCACGTCTCCGGCCGCCGGACGGGCCTTGCGGTCGCGTTTGATCGCCTTTTCCGACGATTCGAGCTGCCATGGCACGCTCGTCACCATGACGCCGGGCTGGAACAGCAGCCGTCCCTTGAGGCGCAGCGCGCTCTGGTTGTGCAGGACCTGCTCCCACCAATGCCCGACCACGTACTCGGGGATGAACACGGTCACCACGTTGCGCGGGTTGTCGCCGCGGACGCGCTTCACGTAGTCGAGCACCGGCTTCGTGATCTCGCGATACGGCGATTCGATCACCTTCAGCGGAACCTTGAAATTGTGGTCGTCCCATTCCTGGACGAGTTTGCGGGTCTCGACGTCGTCGACGTTCACCGTGACGGCTTCGAGGACGTCCGGCCGCACGGCCTTGGCGTAGGAGAGCGCGCGCAGAGTCGGCAGGTGCAGTTTCGAAATCAGCACGATCGCGTGGTTGCGCGAAGGCAATACGGTCGGCTTGCGGTCCATCTCGCGCAATTCCTCCGCGACCCGGTCGTAATGCTTCCGGATCGCGGTCATCAGGACGTAGATCGCCACCATCGCCGCGATCGCGATCCACGCGCCGAGCAGGAACTTCGTGACCAGCACGATGATCAGCACGGTGCCGGTCATGGTGAGGCCGATCGCGTTGACCGTCTGCGAACGCCGCATCCGCCGCCGCACCACCGGATCGGTTTCCCTCGCCAGCAACCGGTTCCAGTGCCGGATCATGCCCGCTTGGCTGATCGTGAAGGAGACGAACACGCCCACGATGTAGAGCTGGATGAGCTTCGTGACCTCGGCGTCGAACGCGATGATCAGCACCAGGGCGAACGCCGACAGGAACAGGATGCCGTTGGAGAAGGCCAGCCGGTCACCTCGGGTGTGCAGCTGACGTGGCAGGTAACGGTCCTGCGCGAGGATCGAGCCGAGCACCGGGAAACCGTTGAACGCCGTGTTCGCGGCCAGCAGCAGGATGATGCCGGTGGCGAAGGAGATGTAGTAGAACGCGGGGGTGAAGTCGGCGAACACCGCCTGCGCGATCTGCGCGACGATCGTCTTCTGCTCGTAGCCCGCCGGCGTGCCGGTGAGCTGCGTCTCCGGGTGCTCGGCGAATTTGACGTCGGTGATGATCGCCAGCGTGATGATGCCGACCAGCATCGTCACCGCGAGCACCCCCATCATCAGCAGCGTGGTCGCCGCGTTCTTCGATTTCGGTTTCTGGAACGCCGGGACACCGTTGCTGATCGCCTCGACCCCGGTCAGCGCCGCCGCACCGGAGGAGAACGTGCGCAGCAACAGGAAGAAAAAGGCGAAACCGGTCAAAGAGGCTTCTTCGTGCAGCTGGAAATCCGCGCTCTCCGCCCGCATGTCGGCGCCGGAGGCCGCCTCGATCAGGCCCCAGATCACCATGCCGAGGATGCCGATGATGAACCCGTAGGTCGGGATCGCGAACGCTTTGCCCGATTCGCGCACTCCGCGCAGATTCAGCGCGGTCAGCACGACCACGATGATGACCGCGGCGATCACCTTGTGCTGCGCCACCCAGGGAATGGCGGAACCGATGTTCGCCACACCGGACGACGTCGACACCGCCACGGTGAGCACGTAGTCGACCAGCAGCGCGCTGGCGACGGTGAGCCCGAACTTGCCGCCGAGATTGGTATTGGCGACCTCGTAGTCACCGCCGCCGCTGGGATAGGCGTGCACGTTCTGCCGGTAGGACGCGACCACGACCAGCATGACGAGCGCGACGGCGACGCCGATCCACGGCGCGAACGCGTACGCGGACAAACCGGCGACACTGAGGGTCAGAAAGATCTCCTCAGGCGCGTAGGCGACGCTCGACAACGCGTCGGACGCGAAAATCGGCAGCGCGATGCGCTTCGGCAGCAGCGTATGCGAGAGGCGGTCACTCCGGAATGGACGTCCGAGGACGAGCCGCTTCACTACGGTCGGGAACTTCGACACCGGGAAAGACTAGCTGCGGCGCGCAGCGTCTCCGTTGAGGGTGGCGGCGGGGAGGACGGTGGAGTAACGGGCGGCGCTCACGGTAGGTTCGGCCCTGGTGTGTCTGGGTACCTGCGGACGGGTGAAACGTTCGCTGATTAAGGAGGCAGTGCGTGCACGTGGTGATCATGGGATGCGGCCGGGTCGGCGCATCCCTTGCCGCGGCGCTGGAGCGGCTGGGGCACGAGGTCGCCATCATCGACAAGACCCAGCAGGCGTTCCGGCGGCTCGGCAGTGATTTCCACGGTCAGCAGGTGGTCGGCGTCGGCTTCGACCGGCAGGTGCTGATCGAGGCCGGGATCGAACGCGCGGGGGCCTTCGCGGCGGTGTCCAGCGGCGACAACTCCAACATCATCTCGGCGCGGGTGGCCAGGGAGAACTTCGGCATCGACAAGGTCGTCGCCAGGATCTACGACCACAAGCGCGCGGCGGTCTACGAACGGCTCGGCATCCCGACCGTGGCGACCGTGCCGTGGACGACCGACCGGTTCCTGCGCACCCTGCTCCCCGACGGCGTCGCCTCGGTGTGGCGGGACCCGTCCGGCAGCGTGGCGCTCCTGCAACTCCCGCTGCACGAGGGCTGGGTCGGGCGCAGCGTGCGCGAACTGCAGGACACCACCGGCGCGCGGGTCGCGTTCATGATGCGGTTCGGCACCGCCGTGCTGCCCGACACCAAGGCCGTGATCCAGGCCGACGACGTCGTGTACGTCGCCGCGAAATCGGGCACTGTCAGCGACGTGACCACCGTCGCCGCTCGCGAACCGGAAGAGGAGAACTGATGCGGGTCGCGATTGCCGGGGCCGGCGCGGTGGGCCGGTCGATCGCCGCGGAGCTGATCGACGGGCGCCACCAGGTGATGCTCATCGAACGTGAGGCCGACCAGTTCGAGCCGCACACCGTCGAGCAGGCGGATTGGGTGCTGGGCGACGCGTGCGAGGTGTCGATCCTGGAGGAGTCCGGGATCGAGGAGTGCGACGTCGTGATCGCCGCGACGGGCGACGACAAGGCGAACCTCGTGGTCTCTCTGCTGGCGAAGACCGAGTTCGCGGTGCGCCGGGTGGTGGCACGGGTGAACAACCCGGCCAACGAGTGGCTGTTCAACGACGCCTGGGGCGTCGACGTCGCCGTGTCGACCCCGCGGATGCTCGCGGCGATGGTCGAGGAGGCGGTGAGCGTCGGCGATCTGGTGCGGCTGATGACGTTCCGGCAGAGCCAGGCGAACCTCGTCGAACTCACCCTGCCGGAGGAGACCCCGCTGGCGGGCAAGGCGGTCAGCGAGATCAACCTGCCGCGTGACGCGGCGCTGGTGACGATCCTGCGCGGGGACCGCGTGATCGTGCCGCAGCCCGAGGACCCGCTGGAGCCGGGCGACGAGCTGCTCTTCGTGGCGACCTCGGACGTGGAACCGGAGATCCGGACCGCGCTGGGATACTAAAAGCGGGGATATCAGTTGTCGACGGCGGGCGCCTGCGCGTACTTCGCGCGCAGGCGCGCCTCGACCTCTTCGTCGGTCTCTTCGCGCGGGGCCTCTTCGGCCAGCGCCTTGAGGTGCTTGTCCGACCGCCGCACCGCCCAGACGACCGTGAGCAGACCGAGCGCGTACAGCGGGTAGCCCATCGCGATCTTCGCGAAGGCCAGCCAGCCGGTGTAGTCCTCGTCGTACAACCAGCGCTGCACGACGAACCGGGCGCCGAAGATCAGCGCCATGACGCCGGTCGCGATCGAATACGCGATCAGCGACTTCTTGTCCTTGCGCCAGGCGTGGCCGCTGCCGTTGAGCGCGTTCCACACCACGCCGGCGAGCGGCCAGCGGACGACGATCGACAGTACGAAGACGCCGCAGTAGACCAGGCTCGTCCAGATGCCGAACAGGAAGAAACCCTTGGCCGATCCGGTCCGGTAGGCGATGAACGCCGCGATCGCCACCCCGAAGAACCCGGAGATCGCGGGCTGCAGGGGCTCCTTGCGCACGATCCGCAGCACGGTGATCGCCACCGCGCTGCCCACCGCGGCCCAGATCCCCACCGTGAGCCCGAAGATCGCGTTCGCGATCACGAACACGATGACCGGCAGCGAGGAATAGAACAGTCCGGACAGCCCGCCCATCTGTTCCAACAGGCTGGGCTGGGGCTTCTTGTCTTCGGTCTTCTCTTCGCCGCCGACGGGTTCAGTCACGATGCGGGATCAACTCACAGGGCTCTGAAGTTCGTAATAGGGGTTGTACAGCACCTTCTGACCATCACGTTCGGCCATCCGGCCGCGCACCTTGATGGTTCGCCCGGGTTCGATCCCGGGGATCCGGCGGCGTCCGAGCCAGATTAGCGTCACACCCTGCGTGCCGTCGAACAGCTCGGCCTGCAGCGTCGCGGCCTCGTTGGTCGGGCAGAGCTCCACGCTGCGGAGTCTCCCGAGCACCGTCACCTCTTGACCCGACCGGCAGTCGCACGCTCGCTGCGCTCCGCCGGCCTCGGATTTTTCGGACAGATCGTCGGCGTCGAGATCCTCGACGTCGCTGGTCAGCTTGCGGACCAGCCGGCTGAAGTAGCCGCCGTCTTTGGCGGACATAACGGTGCTCCTGTGCTCCGGGGCCCCCGACTTGAACGGCCCGTGCGTAATCCAGCGTAACTGTGCTCGGACCAGGACAACGGGTTTGGGAGAAGATCGCAACGTGACCTCCGCTATTCCGCCTACGACGGCAGTAGTACTCCCCGGCACCGGGTCCGACGAAGTGTTCGTGCGCGCCGTGTTCGCCGGTCCGCTGCGGGCGCTCGGCATCCGGTTGATCGCCCCGCCGCCGCCTCCCGGCGACCGGCTCGCCGACGGCTATCTCGAGGAGCTGGACAGGCTGGCCGCCGAGCACGGTCCGCTGCTCGTCGGCGGCATCTCGTTCGGCGCGCACCTGTCGGTGGAGTGGGCGGCGCGGAATCCGGCCCACTGCACCGGCCTGCTGGCCGCGCTCCCGGCCTGGAACGGCCCGGCCGGACGAGCACCCGCGTCGCTCGCCGCGCGGCTGTCAGCGGATCTGGTGGCCGAAAACGGGGTCGACGGCGCGCTGGCGAAATCCTCTGACGGCGTCCCGGTGTGGCTTTCGGCGGAACTCGGCCGCGCGTGGCGGCGGCACGGCGACGGACTGGCGGCGAGCCTGCGGACGGCGGCGGGCCATCCCGCCCCGTCTCTGGAGGACCTGAAGGGCCTCGACGTGCCCGCGGGGATCGGCGCCTGCGTGGACGACCCGATCCATCCGGCGGAGGTCGCCCGCGCCTGGGCGGAGGCCCTGCCGCGCGCCGAGGTCGGCGAGTCGACGCTCACCGCCCTCGGCGCGGACCGGGAGTCACTGGGCCGGGCGACCGTGCTGGCCTGGTTGAAAGCCCGGACCCACTAGCCACGCCGCCCAGATTTCCCGACCCGGGCGGACAGCACCTCACGGTCTCCCCAAGGGCGCTCCGCGCCCGACGGAGACTTCACCCGTCGCGCGCCCTCTTTCGGGCCGAAGGCCCACGGAAACGTGATGAAGGGGCGCCCTCCGCACCCAACGTGAGTCGGGTACGAACGGCGCCCCTTCGGCACGTTTACGTCAGCGCGCGATCTAACCACTCTGCTCGGCGATGTGCTGCGCGACGGCGTCGGGCAGCGTGATGGTCAGCGGGGTGCGGACCGGCATCGGCGCGTCACCGCGGTCGACGATGGTGTGCCGCACGATCTCCCGCAGTACGGCGGGCGCCTGCGACGCCTGCGACTGCGGCCCGGCGATGACGCCGCGGAGCATCCAGCGCGGGCCGTCGACCCCGACGAACCGCAGCGCGACGTCACCGACGATCGCGGACAGCTCCAGCCCCCACTCCCCCATGCCGACCGAGACCTTGGCGCCGTCGGCACGCAACTGCTCGGTGAGCTCGGTGCTGACGTCCTTCCACAGGCCGCCGGACCGAGGCGCCGCGTAACCGCTGACGGTGATCTGGCCCTGCTCGGTGACGACGTGCACCGCGCGGACACCGCCGCTCTCCGGGTCCATCTCGACCTGGACCTGGGAACCGTCGGGCACCGGCACCTTCACCGAACCGAGGTCGATCCGCGGGATGCCGTCCTCGGGTGCGTCGGCGAGGTCGAAGGGACCGTCGGAGGTCTCCGACAGCTGCGCCTCGATCTCCTCGTCGGCGTCCTCGGCGGCAGCGCTGTCGGGACGCTCCTCGACCTCGGGCGCGGCGTGCCGTCCGCTCGGCTTCGCGCGCTTGCGTCCGAAAATCCCCACTAGTTCTCCGTTCCTTCCCTGGCTCCGGCTCCCAGTGTGGCGTGTCCGCCCGTGGAGCCATACCCTCCCTCGCCGCGCTCGGACGGCTCGAGTTCGGCGACCTCGACGAACTCGGCCTGTTCGACCCGTTGCACGACCAGTTGCGCGATCCGGTCGCCGCGGGTGAGCACGACCTTCTCGGAGAGATCATGGTTGATCAGGCAGACGCGGATCTCACCGCGGTACCCGGAGTCGATCGTGCCCGGGGTGTTGACGACCGAGAGGCCGACGCGGGCGGCGAGACCCGAGCGCGGGTGGACGAAGCCCGCGTATCCGGGCGGCAGCGCGATCGCGATACCCGTGCCGACCACGCCGCGTTCACCGGGCGCGAGCACGAGATCCGAGGTGGTGACGAGGTCGGCGCCCGCGTCACCGGGGCGCGCGTAGGCGGGAAGGGGGACCGAAGGATCGATCCGGGAAAGCAGTACCTGAACGGTGGACACGGGCGGCGAGACTACCCTGAAGGCGTGGGTGAAAGCGTGAACACGGCCGAAGGCGGCGCCGTCAAGCATTCAGAGCGGCTCTACGTCCCGTGGTGGGGCTGGCCGTTGCCGCTGCTGGGCGGCGGGCTGCTGGCGGCTGAGATCGACATGGGCTATCCCGGGCTGCGCGGGTGGCTGCCGTACGTGGTCCTGATCCCCGCGGTGATCGCGCTGATGATCTCGCTCGGCCGGTCTCGCGTCCGGGTGACCGGCGGCGCCGAGCCGGAGCTGTGGCTGCGCGACGCGCACCTGCCGCTCAAGTTCGTCGGCGACGTCGACGTCATCGACAAGGAAGCGAAGCGCAAGGCGCTCGGCCGCGACGCCGATCCGGCGGCCTTCGTGCTGCACCGGGGCTGGGTCGGCCCGGTCGTGCGGGTCTGGCTCACCGACCCCGACGACCCGACGCCGTACTGGCTGTTCAGCACCCGGCATCCGGAGAAGGTGGCCGCACTGCTCCGCCACCCCGCCGAGAAATCCTGAGCACAGGAAAGGGGGCCGGCCACCGGGGCCGACCCCCTTTATTCCTGTTTCAAACCCCGAAACCCCTGTCGCGCCGTCCCCTGTGCCCGTAGGCTCAGGCGCAGTCGCGGCAGATGAGCCGTCCGCCACTCTCCTCGGCCAGCCTGCTGCGGTGGTGCACCAGGAAGCAGACGGAGCAGGTGAACTCGTCGGCCTGCTTGGGCACGACCTTGACGGTCAGGTCCTCACCGGAAAGTCCGGAGAGGTCCGCGCCCGGCAGCTCGAAGTTCTCGGCGGTCGCGTCCTCGTCGACGTCCACGACGCCGGACTGGTTTTCGTTACGCCTTGCCTTCAGCTCTTCCAACGAGTCTTCGGCCAGCTCGTCGGCTTCGCTGCGGCGCGGAGCGTCGTAGTCGGTCGCCATTAGTCCCTCACCCCTGCGATGCTTTCGATGTCAGATGGCCCGGACCCGCGAGCCCGCGGCTCGTGAGTCCTTCGTGCCGCTGGTTAACGTTCCAGCGCCCCTGTTTGTGCCCGGCTGGGCAGTGAGCGAGGTCTCTCTTTTGTGCCTCTTACTGCCGCCTGAGCCCGCGAAGGGTAGCTCACGCTGATACCGGCTCTGCAACGAGTCAGACATTGCCGGGATTACGTCACCCAACAGGGGGAACCTTGCTGTCAAGACGCTTGTCGTCCGAATGGGTTGCCCCCGCGTCGGGTACCTCACCCCTTGGGCCCGGCTGCTTGCCCGGAGTGGCCATCGCGTGGTGCTATCCGGAGGCCCGCGCCGATCGCCTTCGCCGCAACGCATAGGCTGATCGGACACGATGGTGAGATGAAGCACCGTCCGGGGATCCGGGCTTTGGGGAAGGGACTGGCAGGTGGCGTCGGGGAACGGCATCGGGGACCGCGGGGCGAGGCCGTATCGCAAGCGCAAGCCGCTGCCCGCGCTCATCGTCATCGGGGTGATGGCGCTCGGCGCGGTGATCGTCTGGGTGAACGTCGTCGCGAGCAAGTCCGACATCGATGCCAGGGTTCGCTGCGATCCGCCGCCCGTACCGCAGGAAGGTGTCACCTACACGCCGCTGGCGCACAACGGGCTCGACGACCGCGCGCCGGTGCCGCCGGACAAGGTCGCCGTCCAGGTGCTCAATGGATCCCAGGTCCGCGGCCAGGGCGGCATCGTCACCAGCACGCTCAGGGAACTCGGCTTCTCCCAGATCGTCGAACCGGACGTCGACCCGGCCTACAAGAACACCGAAGCCAAGTGCCGCGGCCAGATCCGCTTCGGCGAGAACGGCGCCGCCGCGGCCCGCACGCTGAGCCTGGTGGTCCCGTGCGCCGAACTGGTCAAGGACAACCGCAAGGACGCTTCGGTCACGCTCACCACCGGCACTCTGCTCGGCGACATCCGCCCGAAGGCGGAGGCCCGACAGGTCCTCGACCAGCTCACGAAGTGGTCGAAGGCGCAGCAGGGCAGCGGCGGCGGTGAGCAGTCCGCGGGCGGCGGCGCCCCGGTGATCGACCAGGCGCTGCTGAAGGCCGCCCGCGAAGCTCCCTGCTGACAACTCGCTCAAGTGCTATGAAGGACGCTTTCATTGCGAATTCGCAATGA
>NZ_CP150484.1:394517-416362 GCF_037997115.1 Amycolatopsis coloradensis | reverse complement strand
CATTGCGAATTCGCAATGAAAGCGTCCTTCATAGCGCTCGGCGGGCCGCTCAGATCGTGCCCACGCCCGAGTCGAGCAGCGCCTGACGCAACGGCCCGGCGATCGTCGGTGCCACCGCGAACGTCGCGTCGGGTCCGAGTTCGGCGTCCTCCCCCGGCAGCGACACGAGAGCTCCCGCCTCGGCCGCGATGAGCGCGCCGGCGGCCCAGTCCCAATGTCCGAGGCCGTGCTCGACGTAGGCGTCCAGCCAGCCCGCCGCGACCGCGCACAGATCGAGCGAGGCGGCCCCATTGCGCCGCACGTCCCGCACCCTGGTCGCCAGTTCGGCGACGAACCGGGCCTGCTTCGTCCGCCGTTCGACCTTGTAGGCGAACCCGGTGCCGACGAGCGTCAGGTCGAGCCGCTCCGGGGCGTTGACCGACAGCGGCCGCCCGTCGAGGAACGCGCCCTGCCCGCGCGCGGCGGTCCAACGGCGCCCGCTGACCGGTTCGACGACGGCGCCCGCCACCGACACCCCGCCGACCTGCGCGGCCACCGACACGGCGAACCACGGCAGCCCGTAGAGGAAGTTCACCGTCCCGTCGATCGGGTCGACCACCCAGGTCACCCCCTCCCCGGCGATCCCGCCGCCCTCCTCGCCGAGCACGGCGTCGTCCGGGCGCAGTTCGGCGAGCCGGGCGCGCACCAGCCGTTCCGACTCGTGGTCCACCGCGGTCACCACGTCGGTGTCGGCGGATTTGGTGTCCACGCGCACCTCGCGGCCCGCGTTCATCCCGGTCCAGGCCTCGTGGACCAGTTCGGCGGCCTCGCCCGCGACACGCTCGGCGACACTCTTCAGCAACGTCTCGTCAACTCCCACGTCCGCCATGTCACCACATCCGGTTAAAGTCTCCGAGGCAGGCTTCTGAATCGTGCGAGAAGGGACCACGTCCGTGGTGGAGGCGACCCGAGGTTTCGGTATCGACATCGGCGGCAGCGGGATCAAGGGCGCGCTGGTGGACTTGGCGGAGGGACAGCTGATCGGCGACCGGATCCGCATCGACACGCCGAAGCCGTCGACCCCGGAGGCGGTGGCGGACGTCGTCGCCGAGATCACCGGCCAGGCCGGCTGGGACGGCCCGGTGGGCGTCACCCTGCCCGCGGTGGTCAAGAAGGGGGTCGCGCACACCGCGGCCAACATCGACCGCAAGTGGATCGGCACCGACGCCGACGCCCTGTTCGCCAAGCGCCTCGGCCGCGGTGTGGACGACATCGCGATGCTCAACGACGCGGACGCCGCCGGCATGGCCGAGATCCGCTGGGGCGACCCGGCCGCGCGGCGCGGCGTGACGGCGCTGCTGACCTTCGGCACCGGCATCGGCAGCGCGGTCTTCCAGGACGGGAAGCTCGTGCCCAACACCGAGTTCGGCCACATCGAGGTCGACGGCTTCGACGCGGAGAAGAAGGCGGCGGCATCGGTGAAGGACAACGAGGAACTCTCGTATCCCGAATGGGCGGAACGGGTGAACAGGTATCTCTCCGTGCTGGAAAACCTGATCTGGCCGGATCTGTTCATCGTCGGCGGCGGGGTCAGCAAGAAGTCGCACAAATGGGTCCCGCTGCTCGACATTCGCACGCCGGTGATCGTCGCGTCGTTGCAGAACAACGCGGGCATCGTCGGCGCGGCGGCCGCCGCCGCGGAGGGCATCGAGCACTGACGCGCGCACGCTGACATCCGCGTCACGGATGTCACTTCGGCGGGTCGCACGGCGTGTCGCGCCCGCCGGGTGGTGGTCCGCGCCGCGACGCTGTCACGTATCGTCGTTACAATGGAACACGGCCCACGGCGGCGGCACCCACGAGAACGAGGGAAACCGCAGGCCGAGGGGTGTTCCCCGAAGTTTGAGGCAGCCGAGACCATCACGCCTCGGCTCGTCATGATCGACCGCTGCGAAAGGGCGTAAGTGGCAGCCGCAAGAACCGCAACCCGAAGCGGGACGAAGACAGCGACCGCAGCCGGCGAGCCGGCCGACGAGGCAGCCACCGACGCGGCGAAGCCCGCGGCGCGCAAGACCGCCGCCAAGGCGGCCGGCGCGAAGAAGGCCCCGGCGAAGAAGGCTCCGGCCAAGAAACCCACCACCAAGGGCGCCAAGACCGAAGACGGCGATCCGGAAGACGGCCCGGTAGAGCTCGACGAAGCCGACCTCGAAACCCCGGACCTGTCGGACCTCGAAGAGGTCGAGGTGGACGTCGTCGACGCTTCCGTCACCGAGGAGACGGAAGAGGACGCGGAGTCCGACGAGGACGTCGAAGAGACGCCCGCCCGCGGGCGCCGCACGTCGACCGACAAGAACGCCGGAAAGACCTCCGACAACCCGGACTTCGTCTGGGACGAGGAAGAGTCCGAGGCGCTGCGCCAGGCCCGCAAGGACGCCGAGCTCACCGCTTCGGCCGACTCGGTCCGCGCGTACCTCAAGCAGATCGGCAAGGTCGCCCTGCTGAACGCCGAGGAGGAGGTGGAGCTCGCCAAGCGCATCGAGGCCGGGCTCTACGCCGCCGAGCGCGTCCGCAACGCCGAGGAGGAGGGCGAGAAGCTCGTCACCCAGATGCGGCGCGACCTCAAGTGGATCGTGCGCGACGGTGAGCGGGCGAAGAACCACCTGCTGGAGGCGAACCTCCGGCTCGTGGTCTCGCTGGCCAAGCGCTACACCGGCCGCGGCATGGCGTTCCTGGACCTGATCCAGGAGGGCAACCTCGGCCTGATCCGCGCGGTCGAGAAGTTCGACTACACCAAGGGCTACAAGTTCTCCACGTACGCCACCTGGTGGATCCGTCAGGCGATCACCCGCGCGATGGCCGACCAGGCCCGCACCATCCGTATCCCGGTGCACATGGTCGAGGTCATCAACAAGCTCGGCCGTATACAGCGCGAACTGCTGCAGGACCTCGGCCGCGAGCCCACTCCCGAAGAGCTCGCGAAGGAAATGGACATCTCCCCGGAGAAGGTCCTCGAGATCCAGCAGTACGCCCGCGAGCCGATCTCGCTCGACCAGACCATCGGCGACGAGGGCGACTCGCAGCTCGGTGACTTCATCGAAGACTCCGAGGCCGTCGTCGCGGTCGACGCGGTGTCGTTCACGCTGCTGCAGGACCAGCTCCAGTCGGTGCTGCAGACGCTGTCCGAACGTGAAGCGGGTGTGGTGCGGCTGCGGTTCGGCCTCACCGACGGCCAGCCGCGCACGCTCGATGAGATCGGCCAGGTGTACGGGGTGACCCGTGAGCGCATCCGGCAGATCGAGTCGAAGACGATGTCGAAGCTGCGTCACCCGTCGCGTTCGCAGGTGCTGCGCGACTACCTGGACTGATCCCAGGGTTCACGGAAGACCCCGTCACCGTTTCGGTGGCGGGGTCTTCCGCGTCTCGCTCGTAACGTCATTCGATCCTCCGCCGACTCGTTGTGCAACGACGGGGAGGTGCCGCTATGGCAGGCAATCGGGAAACTGCAGCTCAGCGCCGCCAGAAGCTGGCCGTGATCGGCCCGTGCAGACCGACCGGGCAGAAGAAGAAGACCAAAGCCGCGGATGCCCATACGCCCGCTGACCGCACCGACACTTCCAAAGCCATCCCGCTCAAGCGCATTCGCACCCTTCTCGACAGCTACTGCCAGCCTCCACGCGTACAGGCTCAACGAGGTTTGAACAGGACGGCTCTTCTCGCAGAGCTATGCCGGCTCACCAGGCAACCGGATGCGGCTTCCGCACTCCGTGTCGCACGGGACATGATCCAGCGCACGCGGAAGACCACAAGACCAGCCAGCCTGGCGGCGGCTGACACCCGGAGAGTCAACTTCGGAGAACGCTGCACTCGCATCCGCTCGGTTGTCGTCAATCCAGTCGGCAACGGCAAACGCCGTTGAGTTCCCGGTGCGTCGCACCAATCCGAAGTCGAGGTTTTTCGCGTCCGGTGTCGAATCGCGGCCCGCTCGTTCGACACGTGGGTATGACGAAACCTCACGCCACCAAGAACCTCGACCGCTACGGATCCGCGGAACTTCCTTGGAGCCGCGCGCGGGACGTCCTCGCCGAGGACACCCCGACCGCCGACCTGACCTTCTTCGTGACGACCGTCCGTCCCGACGGACGCCCGCATTCGGCAGGCGTCGGCGCCGTCTGGGTGGACGACGCCCTGTACTTCAAGGGCGGGCCGGGCACGCGCCGTTCCCGCAACCTGGCCGCGAACCCGGCGTGCTCGGTTTCGGTGCGCCTGCGGGGAATCGACCTCACGATGGAGGGCGAGGCGCACCGCGTCACCGACCCGGCGACGCTGGAGCGGGTGGCGGCGGTCTACCGGACGGGCGGCTGGCCCGCGACAGTGGAGGGCGACGCGCTCACGGCTCCCTTCAGCGCGCCCAGCGCGGGACCGCCGCCATGGCACCTGTACCGCCTCACCCTGCGCCGCGCGATCGGCGTGGCGGGTGCCGAACCGCACGGCGCGACGCGCTGGGACTTCGCCCCGTGAACCGAGCGGTCCGTGAAGGCCTCCTTGCCTACCCTGAAAGTAGGGAAGGAGGCCTTCACGGACTTGAGTGGGCTCAGGGCCGGCCGGTCAAGGTCGTCCACGGGACGTGTACGGTCACCCGTTCCCGGAGCTGTTCGTTCATCAGCCACAGCTCCCCCGTCGCGGGCCAGTACGACAGGTTCTGCGAGTTCACCGGCGCGCGGCCGCTCAGCCGCGACGTCGAGGTGCCGCCGACCCCGCCGTGCAGGCACGACGGATGGTCGCCCGCCACCCCGGCGTATTCGGGGCATACGCCGGTCATCACGAAATACCCGTTACGTGCCACCGCTCCCTGCATGCCCCAGACCGGCGACACGAAGCCCTCCTTCGCGTGCACGGTGCCATCGGCCGACACCTTGGGCAGGCCGGTCGCGCGGTCGAACGGCCACCGCAGCACCCGGCCGCCCGCCGCGTTCGGGATGTGCTCCGCGGTCACGATCGAGCCGTCACCGTGGTCGAACGACATCGTCGCGAGACACGGCCGCGTCCCGGGGGCATTGGTGCAGGCACCGCCGCCGGGGTACCAGTACGCGCCGATCTGCGGCATCGCGTAGTCGTAGAACGCCGCGTGGTACTTGCCGTCCGGGCCCTTGCCGACGACGCCGGAGCTGTCGTCGACCTTCCAGAAGTGCGTGGTGTCGAACACCCGCACCACTCCCCCGGTGGTCGCGACGAACAGCCGGTTCCCGATCCACGTCATCCCGTGCCCGTGTCCTTGCACGACGGCGAAGTTGTCGTTCGACGTCGGTTCGACGAGCAGCACGTGCCGGTATCCAAGCCCGGTGGCGTCCACAAAGGACAGACGAACCATCGTGTCGCCCGGAGTGTGCCAGGATGTCGCCACGACCCGTTTGCCGCCGACCTTCCCGGTCGCCGCGTCCGCGTCGCCGGAACCGGTCAGTCCCTGCGGGATCCAGTCGTTGGTCTTGTCGTCGTTCGCGTCTTCCCAGCAGAATCCCGCCGGTTTCAGCGCCGTCGCGAGATACGTGCCGTGGCACAGCGGCCGCGCCTTCCGGTTCGCCGAAGACAGGATCTCCGGCAGGCCGCGAGCCGGGAGGTGTTTCTCCAGCGCGGCGATCCGGGCGCCGTAGGTGCCGAAGGTCGAGCCGGACGTCCAGCGGAAGCCGTCGACCGTGGCCGCGTCCATCTTCGGGAACGCGGCCGCGGCCGACGCGACCCCGGGGATGAGCCCGAACACCAGCAGGAGTGCAGCGAGAAATCCCAGCCTCTTCATGCCCGCGAGCCTCCCGGTCGCGCGCATACTTTCGATACAAACCGTGTCAGGACACCGAAAGCCCGCGCTCGGCCAGGGATTCCTCGACCCGCAGCCGTTCGATCTCCCGGCCGAAACCCTCCGGCAGGCTGTCCAGCCGGTGGTCGACCTCGACCTCCCGGCAGGCTTGGACGAGCAGCGCGTCGTACGCCTGCCTGGTGCCGTACCGGCGGACCGCGGAGGCGCCGGGCGGTAGTTCCGCCAGCAGGCGGTGCACCCGGCGGAGATCGGCGGCGAGTTTCTCGATGGGCGGGCCCGACGGGATCTCGGGTTCACGGCGACGGCGCCACCGGCGAACCAGCGCGGGGACCTTCAGCGTGCACCAGAAAAGCACCGAAGGCGCCACAGCGACAACGGCGTACAGCGTGACAGGCCCGATGGCCATGACTCATGGTAATCCGCTGCGGAGCACCGGAGAATCCGCGAATCCGGGCTATATTCGCGACTGTGCTGACCGAGAGCTACCGCTACCCGGACACCGGCGACCACGTCACCGGCGTGTTCATCCGACGGCATGAACCCTACGACGGCTACTGGACGGCCAGCGAGGACCGCGCGCTCGGCAAGGTAGCCGAAGAGCTCGCCGCGATCCTCGGCCCGCGCGAAGAAGTCAAGGCGCTCGACGCCGGCTGCGGAGAAGGCCGCCTCCTCCCCTGGCTCGCGCGGTTCTCCGCCGACGTCACCGCCGCGGATCCCGACCCGGACCGGCTGGCCAAGGCGCGGGAAACCGCCGTCGAGGACACCGGCTTCTCCTTCGCCGTCTCTCCGATCACGGAACTGGACGGCGGCCCGTACGACCTCGTGCTGTGCAGTCACGTCATCCAGCACGTGCCGACGCCGGACGTCGGGCCGATCCTGCGGCGGCTGGCCGGGATCACCGCGCCCGGTGGCGCACTGGTGCTGGCCTACAGCCGGTCGCCGATCGGGCGGGGCGCGTTCAGCCTCGACAGCGTCGAAGCGGGCACCGAAGTCCGCTCTCGCCGTGTTTCGCGTGAAGAGTTCGACAAAGCGCTGCACGACGGCGGCCCGGCGCTCCCGGTGCGCTACCTCGATCCCCAGGAGGTCGCCGCCGACGCGGCCGAGGCGGGCTGGCGCACCGCGTGGGAGTGGACGTACCACGTCCTCGACGACCTCGGTCCCGCCGACGAGCACATCGACCGCGACGAACTGGTCAACGCCTCCGGGCCGCTGCGCCGTCATCTCGGCCGGGACCTGATCGCCCTGTTGCGCCGCGGATGACCGCGCTGCTCCTCACCTTCGCGTGGGCGGTCCCGCTGTCGGAGCGGGAGGCCGGGAAGGTGCTGGACGGCGGCCGGGACCGCGGGCTGCTGGCCCACCTCGACGGGAAACTCGGCGAGGAGTGGACGGCCGCGGAGAACTTCCTGGCCAATTACACGACACCGCCGCGAAGACGGATGCTGCGCAAACGCAGGCTGTCGATCCGCGTCGGCGCGGTCGGCCTGCCCTGCGAACTCGTCGTCACCTGGCATCCCGCCTATCACGCGATGACGCTGGTCCTCGCCACCACGATCACCGGCGCGGCGGCCGATGGCCCCTCCGCCGAGTTCGACCTGGCCATCGCCGTCCTGCAGAGTCTTCAAGGCCGTGAGACGGCGAACGGCGAGAACGGGCTGCACGGCATCTACGGCGAGAAGACGTTCCCCTCGCTCCTCAAGACCGTCACCCACATCTTCGAGGACCTGACCAAGGGCTGCGGCCTCACCGAAGGGCTCAGCCGCAAGGGCTGGTGCGCCGAGCTGCGGTCCCACGACGGGCATCCGCCCGCCCAGCGGGTCGCCGCCGATCCCCGGCCGTACTACGGGCTGGCGACCAGCGACGAGGGCTGGCGGTTCGTGCCCCGCGAGGTCGCGAGGGACGCGCTCGGCCCGTCGTGGGGAACGCGCTCGTTCGTCGCCGCCTACACGATGGCGGGCGGGATCGTGTGCCTCAACAGCAAGGACTCCGACTACGTCGAGCACCAGGACGAGCTGATGCGCGGCCTGTTCGGCGCCGCCGAACCGTACTTCGGCATCGACAGCGAGATCGGCGGACTCGACCACGGGATGCTCTTCATCCTCGAACGCGTCCTGATCCGGATGGCGCTGGCCGACCAGTGGCTGGCGTCGATGAAGAAGGCCGGGAGCCGGACCCGGCTCCTGCGCGGCTCGCTCGACGACATCCTCGAGATGCTGCATTCGGTGCTGCCACCCGAGGTCGATTCGCTGGAGCGCCGCCTGGTCACCAGCATGGGCGTGGAGCGGATCATCGCCCAGCTCGACCGCCAGGCCGAGGCGATGGACGAGGAGACCCGGTACGCCTATGAGAACACGGTGAGCGCGCGGGTCACGCGGCTCACCGTGGTCACCGTCGTCCTGACGGTCGTCACCATCGTCCTCGGCGTCCTGCAGGTGCTGGTCTCACTCTGACCGGCGGCGCTGTTTGCGGGCGCGTTCGGCGAACAGCAGCCCCACGCCCCCGGCCACCATCAGCGCGCTCACCACCACGTGCATCCCGGACGGGAGCAGGTGGAGCTGGACGAACCAGCTCGGGTCGGTACTGCCCAGCAGCCGGTTGATCAGCCCGCCCCCGCCCTGCACCAGCAGGAGGATTCCCAGTAGTTCGATCATCGTCGAGCCCCTTCCTTGACCCTCTCGTTCTTGGGTGAGAGTTCTTGCCACAGCGGCCCGGTGGCGAACCAGATGGCCGTCACGACCCCCAGCTTCGGCAGCCAGCCCCACAACGGGTCGACCTGCTCGGTGTCGCCGACCATGAAGATCAGCAGGAGCAGGACCCCCGCGGCCAGCCCGCAGGCCAGCACGCATTTGAACCAGTCACGCCATTCGGCGCGCAGCTTCTCCCGGCCCCTCGGCTTGGGCGGCGGTGGCGGCCCGCCCGCGAACCGGTGGGCGAACCGGACGTCGGCCCACTTGATCATCGAATGCCCGAACACGACGCTGAAGCCCAGGTACACCGCGGCCAGGCCGTGCACGAAGTTCGCCGTGGCGCCGTTGCGCAGGTCGATGACCGTCGCGACCAGCACGACGAGGTCGATCACCGGGGTCAGGAGCAGCAGCACGACGCTGGTCCGCTTCAGCTTGAGCAGATAGCGGGCCACGAGGCCCGCGACGATGGCGACCCAGAAACCGATCTCCCCGCCGGCGACCACGGCCGCCATCGGGTTTTCCGCGATGAAGTCCCAGATCTTGTTCACGCCGTAAGCCTCGCCGACCACACCGGTCCTCCGCGTCGGCGTACGGCACGAGATCACCGTCATCAGTTAGTAGGACCCCGCGGCCCGTCCCGGTGTGCTGGGATGGGGCGGTGCCCACGTTCGTCCCGCGCCTGAACCACCTCGCCGAATGGAAACAGGACCTCGTCATCGCCTCCGGCACCTGGGTCCTCGGCGTGCTGGTCTACGTGAGCGGGATGCAGGTGCTCCTGGCGGGCCCCGACGACACGCCACTGTGGATCCGGCTGAGCGAACTGACCGTGCTGTGCGGGCTGGAGATGCTGCGCCGCAAGATCCCGCTGGCACTGCTCTGCGCGCTGGCCGTGCTCGCCGTGGACATCGCCTTCGGCCCGTCGCTCCCGATCCTCATCGTCTTCACCGACTTCCTGTACGCGACGACGCTCTACGGCTCGCGGCGCACGAGCAGGCTGATGATCGGCGTCGCCGCGATCGGCACCATCGCGGTGGTCTGCCTGGCGCTCATCTTCTCCGCGCAGTGGCGCACGGCGATCCTCGCCGCGTTCGCCCTCCTGCCGTTCCTGGTCACGCCGGTGTGGTGGGCGGCCAACGTGCGCCAGCAGCGGGACATCGCCGACAGCGAACGGGCGAACGCGGTCCAGCTGGCCACGATCGGGGAACTGGACCGGAAGGCCGCCGTCGCGGGGGAACGCTCGAAGATGGCGCGGGATCTGCACGACGTCATCGCCGGGCATCTCTCGGCGATCGCGATCCAGTCCGAGGCCGCGCTGTCGATGGCCACCGTCGACCCGAACCTGTCCAGGAAGGTCCTGGAATCGGTGCGGGAGAACAGTGTGAGCGCGCTCGACGAGATGCGCGCGATGATCGGGCTCCTGCGCGCGGATCCGTCCACCGGGGACACCGAGATCGAACCGACGGCGCCCGCCCGGCTGGCCGAACTGTCCAAACTGGTCGAATCCGCGCGGGCGAGCGGGCTGAAGGTCGAGATCGGGTCCACCCCTGGCCAGTACTCCCTGCCCGCCGCGGTCGACCTGACCGCGTACCGGATCGCGCAGGAAGCGCTCACCAACGCGGCCAAACACGCCGCGGGGGGCCGGGCCGTGCTCGACATCCGCGCCGACGGAGGCATACTCACCGTCGAGGTGCGCAACGATCTTCGTCCCGGCTCCGGCTCGGGTGACGACGGCGGGACCGGACTCGGCCTGCTGAACATGCGGGAACGCGCCGCCGCGGTGGGCGGCACTCTCGCCGCCGGGCCGTCCGGCGGCGGCTGGCTGGTCCGTGCCGAACTTCCTCTGGAGGGGTCTTGAGCGACGGGAACATCAAGGTGCTGGTCGCCGACGACCACGGCGCCATCCGCGCCGGGTTGATGATGATCCTCGGCAACGCCGAGGGTATCGAGGTGATCGGCGAAGCGGCGGACGGCGCCACCGCCGTCCGCCAGGCGAAGGCGCTGAAACCGGACGTCGTGCTGATGGACGTGCGCATGCCCGGCGTCGACGGCATCGCGGCCACGCGGGAGCTGACCGCGGAAGGACTGTGCGAAGTCCTCGTGCTGACGACCTTCGATCTCGACGAGTACGTCCACGCCGCGCTGCGGGCGGGTGCGGCCGGGTTCCTGCTGAAGTCGGTGGAGGCGTCGCGGCTGATCGAGGCGGTGAAACTGGTCGCGGCGGGCGAAGGAGTGCTCGCCCCGCAGGTCACGCGGAAGCTGATCGCCGCCTTCGCCGCCGGGACCCGCGAGCCTTCGCTGGTCCCCGACGGGCTCGAAGACCTGACCGAACGCGAGCGCGAAGTGCTGGCGTGCCTGGGCGGCGGCCTGTCCAACGCCCAGATCGGGACCCGGCTGCACATCGGCGAGACCACGGTGAAGACGCACGTGTCCCGCGTGCTGACGAAGCTGGAACTGCGGTCGCGGGTGCAGGCGGCGATCCTCGCGCAGGAGAACGGCGTCGTACTGGAGGGGTGATACCTCCAGGTGGTCGTGAGTGGCGATTCGGGTCAGAACACGANTCGCGAGTGGCGATTCGGGTCAGAACACGAATCGCCACTCACGACCACCTGGACCCACCGATCTGCGAGGTGGACGGTGATCTTCTAGCGTGACCCTTCATGCGGCGAACTCTGGACGTGGACGAGGTCCTGAAACGGCAGGACTCGGGTGAGCTGAAACGCCGCCTGCACGGGCGCGATCTCATCGGGTTCGGGGTCGGCATCATCATCGGCACCGGGATCTTCACCCTCGCCGGGGTCGAGGCGAAATCCCACGCGGGCCCGTCGGTCACGTTGTCGTTCGTGCTCGGCGCCGTCGTGGCCGGGATGGCCGCGCTCTGTTACGCCGAGCTCGCGTCCAGCGTGCCGACGGCGGGTAGCGCCTACACCTACGCCTTCGCGACCCTCGGCGAGACCTTCGCCTGGATCATCGGCTGGGATCTTCTGCTCGAATTCGCCCTCGGCGCGGCCGTCGTGTCGCGCGGCTGGTCCGGCTATCTCGCGAATCTGATGGGGCTCTCCCCCGAGTGGTTCGGCGAAGACGCGAAGGTGAACATAGGCGCGGTGGCGATCATCGCCGTGCTGACCGTGATCGCCGTCCTCGGGATCAAGGAGTCGGCGCGGGTGACGAATCTGCTCGTGCTGGTCAAGGTGGCGGTCTGCGTGCTGATCCTCGCGGTCGGCGTGTTCTACATCCGCGGCGAGAACCTCACCCCGTTCATCCCGCCCGCCCAGGCGCCGACGGAGACGGCCGGGACCCTGCACCAGCCGATCGTGCAAGCCGCGCTCGGACTCGAACAATCGGTCTACGGAATCGCCGGAATGGTGACGGCCGCCGCCGTCGTCTTCTTCGCCTACACCGGTTTCGAGGCACTCGCCAACCTCGGCGAGGAGACCGTGAACCCGAAACGCGATCTGCGCGTCGGCATCCTCGGCGCGCTCGGCGTCTGCGCGCTGCTCTACATCGGGGTCTCGCTGGTGCTGACCGGGATGGTGCCCTTCACCGAGATCGACGCGGGCGCCCCGCTCGCCGACGCCTTCGACCGCGTCGGGCAGCACTGGGTGGGCGCGCTGATCTCGCTCGGCGCGGTGACCGGGCTGACGTCGGTGATGATGGTGGAACTGGTGACGATCGGCCGGATCGGGTTCGCGATGGGCCGCGACGGCCTGCTGCCGAAGAAGTTCGGCACGGCGCATCCGCGCTGGGGCACCCCGCACCGGATGACCATCGCCGGCGCGGTGCTGATCGCGGCGCTGGCCGCGTTCGTGCCGATCTCCGAACTCGCCGACATGGTCAGCATCGGCGCGTTGTCGGCGATGATCATCGTCGCGGTGGCCGTCCCGGTGCTGCGGAAACGCCGTCCGGACCTGGAACGCCCGTTCACCGTGCCGTTTTCGCCGTACCTGCCCATCGTGGCGGCACTGGCGTGTTTCTACCTGATGCTCAACCTGGACGTGATGACCTGGCTGCGGTTCGCCGCGTGGCTGGGGCTCGGCATGCTGATCTATCTCTTCTACGGGCGCACGCATTCCCGTTTCGCGAAGGACGAGCTCAGCTCCAAAGACCGGCCGTCGTGATCGCGGCGACGGCGGCCTCGGCGTCGCCGTCGTCCACCACGACCAGCATCCGTTTCAGCGCCGCGGCCACCCATTCCACCGGCTGGTCGTGCAATCCGTTGTCCCCCAAGGACGGATAACCATCCATAATGGACACCAGGGTACCTTCGGCACCGATCCGCATGCCGGTCGCCAGCACGTGGTGCGCGGCGGACGGGCGCCAGCGGGACGACCACAGCGGCGGGATCCCCGTGTCGAGGTAGTCGAGCAGCGCTCGCGCCGGGGTGTCGTGCGCGCCGAATTCGGCCGGGTCGACCTCCGCGATCAACGCGACGCGCGGCAGATGCCACAGCGCGGCCAGGAGCATGAACAACGACTGCGGCGCCCAGTTCCCGCTGGCGGACACGGCGGCGAGCCGTCCGCCCGACAGCGCCCCGATCGCGCGGGACAGGCCTTCGGTCGTGGTGCCGGACAGCGCCGCGACCTCGTCCTGTCCCGCGACGTCGAACCCCGCCGCGCGCAGGGCGGCCAGCGCCGTGAACGGCCCGGCGAGCCCGTCCTTCTGCGGCAGTTCGGCCCGCGCGACGGCGACGAGGTGCTCGCCGCCGGGCAGCCAGCGCCGCCCGGACAGCCCCGTCCGGTCGCCGTCGATTCCGGAGGACATCAGTCTTCGAACGTCCACGACTGCATGACGAACGGCCCGTCGTTCGACGCCCCGGCCGAAGCGTAGGTCGCCAGCGCGGCCTTGTTGTCCGTTTCGACCCCGACCCACATCCCCCGGCAACCACGCTCCCGCGCGATCCCGGCCAGCGCGTCGACGAGGTCGCGGCCGATGCCGCGCCGTTGGTAGTCCGGGCTGACATCGAGTTCGTTGAGGAACATCTCGGTGCCCTTGTCCGGATGCGTCACCTCGGTGCCGGTGATCATCCCCGCGGGTTCGCCGTCTTCGTAGGCGATCAGGAGATGGTTCTCCGCCCCCGCCAGGAACTTCTCGGACGCGTCCCGTTGCGCGGGCCCGTCGAACAGATGCTGAGCGGCGACGACCTCCTCGACGGTGACTGCCCGCCGGATCTCGGCCACGTGTCCTCCCGGTGTTCGCAACGCCACAGGCTGGTCAGTATCCCGCTCAGGGAGGCGCCGGGCCATCACGTTTGCCCGGCGACCGCAGCGCGACCCCGGCGACGACGGCCAGGGTGCCGATCGCCTCGGGCAGGGCCGGGACCTGCCGGAGCCACAGAAAGCCGACCAGTCCCGCCGTGACCGGCAGCAACGCGAGCAGCAGCGCGAACCGCGCCCGCCCGGCCTTGCGCAGGACCACTTGGTCGAGCGCGTACGGCACGACGGTCGAAAGCACCCCGACCCCGATGCCGAGCAGCAGCAAACGTGGCGAACCCCATACCGCGCCGGTGCCGAGCGCCAGCGGCGACAGCACCACGGTGCCCACGGCGAACCCGACGGCCAGCCCGTCGATCCCGTTCCCGCCGACCGCGACCCGCTTCCCGAGCAGGATGTACCCGGCCCAGGCGGCCGCCGCGCCGAGCGCGAACAGAACGCCGAGCAGGCTGCCTTCGAGCCGGACGTCCGCGATGGCGACCACCCCGGCCGCCACCAGCAGCAGCGCGAAGACGTCACGGCGCGTGCGCGAACCGAACGCCGCCACCACCACGGGCCCGGCGAACTCGAGGGCGACCGCGGTGCCGAGGGGCAGCCGCGCGATCGCCTCGTAGAAGAGCACGTTCATCCCGGCGGTGACGATGCCGAAGGCGCCCGCGAGCAGGAACGCGTGCCCGGTCCACGCCGAGCGGGGTGGCCTGCGCCACGCCAGGAGGACCACCGCCGCCCCGAGACAGCGGAGCCAGGCCACCCCCGCGGGGGAGGCGACCGAAAAGAGACCTACGGCGATCGCCGCACCGGCGTACATGGAAATTCCGCTGAGAACGAACAAGACCGGCGACGGCACGCTCGGAAGACGGTTCCGGACGACTGCGATACCCACCCTCGCATGGTGCCTGACGTGGGAAAAGACGGTTCCACGGGGAGTCATCTCCCACGTTGCGTGATTACGCTACGGCATCCGAGGTAATTACCAGTGACAAATGAGACACCCGCACGGGAACACTTGCGGGTCGCCAAACGTCTGGAAGAGTGGAAGCACGAACACGGCGGGGCCGGGAACGAACGTTGCCGGCATCAGTGCCGAAGTGGTCGTAGCTGGATCGATGGCACCGGGCCACCGGTGCCGGGACGGAGGGAGACTCCAATGACTTCACCGACGCTCACCCGCCCCGAACTGACCGCTGCCGACCGATGCGACCGGTGTGGAGCTGCAGCCCAGGTTCGAGCCATTCTCAGCACCGGTGGCGAGTTGCTCTTCTGTGGTCACCACGCCCGCGCACACGAAACGAAGCTCAAGGAAATGTCCGCGGACATTCAGCGGTAGCCCACCAGTCCACGACCACCCGGCGGCCGGCCGCTCCTGTATGGAGCAGGTGCAACGCGACGAGTTTGGCGGCGTCGATCAACGCCTGCNCTCGCCGTTCGTCGCGGTCGGCGTGATCATCGCGCTGCTGCTCGCCCGGCCGCTCCTGTATGGAGCGCGCCGGCCGCCCTGTTTTCGGTGAGGGTGCGCCGGGGGCGGCGGTCGGTGCCCGCGTCGAACCCCATGTCCCGAAGGCCCCCTTGAGGACCTTCAACGTCTCAAAGGGTCCCTTCAGGACATGCGCTCGCCTGAGCACCCACCCCAGTTCGCCAGGGCACTCCACGTCCTCCAAAACATACATACGGCATGTATGTTTATTGTCATGACGACCAGCGACCTTCTCGGCGAGGTGCACGAGACAGACCTCGGCGGCGCCCGCATCCGCTACCGCGACCGCGGCGAAGGCCCTCCCGTGGTCTTCGTACACGGACTGCTGACCAACGGACTGCTCTGGCGCAAGGTGGCCCCCGCGGTCGCCGACGCCGGCTTCCGCTGCCTCACGCCGGACTGGCCGCTGGGGTCGCACGAGATCCCGGTCCCGAACGCCGATCTGAGCCCGCCCGGGGTCGCCGCGCTCATCGCGCGGTTCCTCGAAGTGCTCGACCTGGCCGACGTCACCGTGGTCGCGAACGACACCGGCGGCGCGCTCACGCAACTGCTCATGACCACGGACCCGGAACGGGTGGGCCGGGTCGTGCTGACCCCGTCGGACTCCTACGAGCGCTTCCTGCCGCCGCTGTTCGCGGGGCTGAGCCCGCTGGCCCGGATTCCCGGCGGCGTCGGGCTGATGATCTTGGCGCTGCGCTCGCGGTGGCTGCTGAAGACGACGGACTTCCTCTGGCTGGCCAAACACCCGGTCCCGGACCACATCCTCGACGCGTACCTCCTGCCCAGCCGCCGGAGCGCGGAGATCCGCGACGATCTGCGCCGGTTCACCGCGAGCGTCGACAACCGGTACACGCTGACCGCCGCCGAGCGGCTGCCCGCGTTCACCAAGCCGGTGCTGCTGGCCTGGGCGCCCGAAGACCGGCATTTCCCGCTGTGGCTGGGCCGCAAACTCGCCGGGGTCCTGCCGAACGCCGAACTGAAGACGATCGAGGACTCCTACGCCTTCGTGCCGGAGGACCAGCCGGAGCGGCTGAGCGGCATGATGGTGGAATTCCTGCGTGCCCACGCCACGACGTAGCCAGACCGAACGATCGCACTCGACGCAGGCCGCGTTGATCGCGGCGGCGCGGACGCTGTTCGCCGAACAGGGTTACGCCGCCGTGCCCGCCGACGAGATCGTCCAGGCGGCGGGCGTCACCCGCGGCGCGCTGTACCACCACTTCGGGGACAAACAGGGCCTGTTCCGTGCCGTGATCGAGCAGATCGAAACGGAGATCACCGAGGAACTGAAGACCGTCCTGCGCGCCACGGACGACCCGTGGGCGGGGGCGCTCGGCGTGCTGAGCCGGTTCCTGGACCTGTGCCTGCGGCCCGAGGTGGTGCGGATCGCGCTCACGGACGCCGTCTCCGTCCTCGGCTGGCAGGAATGGCGGGAGCTGGAGAACCGGTACGGGCTGGGCCTGATCACGGAGATCCTGGAGGCCGCCGCGGCGGACGGGCTGCTGATCGACGCGCCGATCCCGGAACTGGCGCAGCTGGCGCTGAGCGCCTGCGCGGAGGCGGCGCTGATGATCGCGCACGCCCAAGACCCCGCCGCCGCCAAGGAGAAGTCCCTCGCTGCCCTGGTGGCCCTGCTGTCCGGCCTCGCGCAAGAACGCATTTAGTCCTCTGGATGCGGTCCTTGCGTGTGCAACTACCGCATCCAGAGGACCAAATGCGAGCTAGACGGTGTCCAAAATCATTTCAAAGGCCGCCTCCGCCGCGCCCAGCAGCTTCACGTCCGCCCCGAGCGCGGAGCTCACGATCTGCGTCCCGCCCACGGCCCGGCTGACCAGGCTCCGCCGCCGGACCTCGGCCGCCACCGACTTCACGACCGAGTCGGGCAGCACGGTGAGCAGGTCGCCCAGCACGACCAGCTGCGGGCCGAGCAGGTTGACCACGTTCACCAGGCCCAGCGTCAGCCATTCCGCGAACTCCGACAGCCGCTCCTCGGCCGCGCGCGGATCCCGGCCCAGTTCGCGCAGTTCGAACAGGATCGCCCCGCGCGGGGTGTCCTCGGGCAGGTCGAGCGCGCGGCACAGCGCCGCCTCACCGACCTCGGTCTCCCAGCAGCCGCTGGATCCGCAGTAGCAGGGACGGCCGCCGGGCCGGATCGCCATATGCCCGATCTCGCCGACGTAGCCCGCGCCGCCGCGCAGCGACGAACCGTCCGCGATGATCCCTCCCCCGACACCGACGTCGGCGGAGACGTACACGGCGTCCGAGGAACCCCGCGCGGCGCCGCGCAGGTGTTCGGCGATGGCCCCGAGTTCGGCGTCGTTGCCGACCAGGATGGGAATACGCAGCACACCGCCGAGCCGTTCCCCCAGCGCCACATCCGTCCAGCGCAGGTTGGGGGCCTCATGGACGTGCCCGTCGGCCCGGCGGACGACGCCGGGCACGGACACCCCCGCGGCGATCGGCTGCACACCGAGGTCGCCCGCCAGCACGGTGGTCGACTCGATCACGTGCGTGATCACCTCGTCGGCCTCCCGCATCCGGCCGTGGAGGTTCCAGCTGTTGCGCCCGAGGATCTGGCCACCGAACCCGACCAGCGCGATCGCCACGTGTTCCACCTGGAGGTCGACCGCGAGCACCACCGCCGCGTGCGGCTGCGGCAGGACCAGGAGCGAGGGGCGGCCCGCCCCTCGTCCCGGCCTCGGGACCCGCTCCTCGACGACACCCGCTTCCGCGAGGCCGTCGACGAGGGTCTTGATGGTGCTGCGGTTGAGCCCCAGCTCGGTGGCGAGGGTCGCCCTGGTGCTCGGGCCGCTGACGTGCAGCAACCGGAGCAAGGTCGTGCGGTTGTGCCTGCGCACCTCGTCTGGTCGTGCAACGGGTGTGCTGGTCACGGGCTTCATCATTCCATGCGGACTCAGCGCGGCGACGCAGCCGCGCGGCGCCGGGACAGCGCGTCGACCGTGGCCGCGAGAAGCAGCACCAGACCGGTGACGATGTTGACCACCGCCGCCGACTGCTTCAGCAGGCCGAGCGCGTTCTCCACGACCGCCAGCACGAGGCCACCGATCACCGCGTCGACGACCCGGCCCTTGCCGCCGAACAGCGACGTGCCACCGATGACGGCGGCGCCGACCGCGAACAGCAGCGTGTTGAGGCCACCGGCCTGCGGGTCGACCGAACCGACCTTCGACGAGTAGACGATCGCGCCGACCGCCGCCACCGCCGAGCAGATGACGAACACCGAAGCGCGGATCTTCTCGACGTTGATACCGGCGCGGCGGGCCGCCTCTCGGTTGCCGCCGACGGCGTAGATGTGGCGGCCGTACTGGGTGCGGTTGAGCACGTAGGTGCCGAGCACCAGCAGGCCGAGCACGATCGGCACGACGTACGGGACACCCGAGATGACGATGTTCGGGTTCGGCGCGCGGTTCAGCGTCAGCAGATAGGTCGCGATCGCGGCGACCACGGCGATAGCGCCGACCTTGAACAGCACCATCGGCGTCGGCTGCGTGACCAGGCCGCGTTTGAGCCGCGAGAAGTGCTGTCCCAGTGTCACCGCGGCGAACCCGCCGGCGGCGATCAGGAAGAGGACCCAGCTGCCCACAGTGGACAGATTGCCGTTGGCGACCTTGAACAGCACGTCCGAGGTGCTGATGCCGAGCGTGCCGCCCTCACCGATGAACTGGAGGATGACCCCTTGCCAGGCCAGGAAGAGCGCCAGCGTCACCACGAACGAGGGCATCCCGATCTTGGAGACGAGGAAACCGGTGAGGACACCGATCGCGCCACCGACGCTGATCGCGAGCAGCATCTCGATCCACGGGTTCGCCGCGGTTCCCGAGAGCACGAGCGCGATGGCGAGCACGGCGAACCCGACACCTGCCCAGATCCGCAGGACCACACCGAGCAACGCGGCGATCGCGAGTACCACGAGGAACGCGATGAACACGCCGTTCCCCATGCCGCCCAACAGGTTTCCGTTGCGCACGTAGTGCATCGCCAGCACCGCGGCGGTGACCCCGGACGCGGTGCCCGCGGACAGGTCGATCTCGCCGAGCAGCAGCACGAACACGATGCCCATCGCGATGATCGCCTTGCCTGCGCCTTGGGCCATCAGGTTCGCGATGTTGTTCATCGTCAGGAAGGTGTCCGACAGCGAGGCGAACACGATCACCAGCACGAGCAGGCCGAGCAGCGCCGGGAGCGAACCCAGCTGTCCCGCCTTGAGCCGGGAGAAGTAGTCGCCGACGGCTTCGCGTGTCGACATCGATGTCGTGTCGATGCCGAAGTCCGTGATGGCCGCCGACGGGTTGAGCGCGGCGGCCGCCGACTTTCCCCCCTCCGGCGAGGCGGGCTTTGCAGGTGTCTCAGTCATTTCCGGTTCTTTCTCGCCTCGGATCAGAGGACGGCGGCTTCGGGGCGGGCAAGGCCGAGGTCGCCGGAGCGACCGGCGGTGATCAGTTCCACGACCTGGCCGTGGGTGACGTCCTTGGTGTGCACCTCGGCGACGAGACGGCCGAGGTAGAGCACCGCGATACGGTCGGCGACCTCGAAGACGTCGGCCATGTTGTGGCTGATCAGCACGACGCCGAGGCCCTGTTCGGCGAGGCGGCGGACGAGGTCGAGCACCTGGCGGGTCTGCGCGACACCGAGCGCGGCGGTCGGCTCGTCGAGGAGGACGACCTTCGAGTCCCACAGCACGGACTTGGCGATCGCGACGGTCTGCCGCTGCCCGCCCGAGAGGGCCGAAACGGGCGTACGGACCGATTTCACGGTGCGGACCGACAGCGACGCGAGCGTCTCGCGGGCGGCCTTCTCCATGCTGGCCTCGTCGAGCAGCCATTTGCTGCCGCGTTCCCTGCCGAGGAACATGTTCTGCACGATGTCGAGGTTCTCGGCCAGCGCGAGGTCCTGGTAGACGACCTCGATCCCCAGATCCGCGGCGTCGCGCGGGCCGTGGATGTTCACCTGCTTGCCCTGGAACGTCACCGTTCCCGAGTCGTAGCCGTGGATCCCGGCGATCGACTTGACCAAAGTGGACTTGCCGGCACCGTTGTCGCCGACCAGCGCGGTGACCTCGCCGGCGCGCACGTTGAAGTCCACGTCGTGGAGGACGTGGACCGGCCCGAAGCTCTTGTTCAGCTGCTTCAGTTCGAGGATGGGTTCACTCATGGGGTTCTCCCGGCTGGGTACCGGGCCGGCGCGCTCCGTCGGGGGAACGCACCGGCCCGGTCGTCTGGATTAACGGGTCAGGAGATACCGAGCTGCGTGCACGCCGCGGCCAGGTCGCCGCCGCAGATCTCGGCCGCCTTGACGTAGCCCTGCGTCACGACCTCCTTGACACCGTCCTTGGTGGTCATCTTCGGCTCGAGGAGCACGGACTTGACCTCGCGGTTGCCCTTCGGGTCCTTCGCCTTGCCGGTGGCCAGCGCGTCGGCACCCGCCTTGTCGCCCTTGGCCAGCAGCACGGCGAGCTTCGCCGCGGCTTCGGCCTCTTCCTTGATCGGCTTGAAGACGGTCATGTACTGGTCGCCGCGCAGGATCGCCATGAGGCCGTCCGCGGTGGCGTCCTGGCCGGTGACCGGGACCTTGCCGTTGAGGCCGTTCTTCTTCAGCACGGTGATGACCGCGCCGGCGAGACCGTCGTTCGCGGCGACGACGCCGTCGACCCTGCCCTTGTTGTCGGTCAGGATCTGCTCGAAGGTCTGGCCGCCCTTCTGGTTGTCCCAGTTGTCGATGGCCTGTTCCCGCACGAGCTTCAGGTCGCCGCTGGCGAACTTCGGCTGCAGCACGGACTTCTGGCCGTTGGCGAACAGCGTCGCGTTGTTGTCGGTCGGGGCACCCTCGATCATGACGACCTCGGCGCCCTTCTTGTCCTTCAGCGCGTCGGCGAGGCCCTGGCCCTGCAGCTGGCCGACCTTCTCGTTGTCGAACGAGACGTAGTAGTCGGAGCTGCCGCCGAGGTTGAGGCGGTCGTAGTCGATCGTCGGGATGCCCGCGGCCTGCGCCTTGCGGGCGACCGCCGCGCCGACCTCGCCGTTGATGGCGGCGATGATCAGGACCTTGACGTTCTGCGCGATCATGCCGTCGGCCAGCGTGGTGAACTTCTGGACGTCGCCCTGGGCGTTCTGGACGTCGGCGTCGAAGCCCGCGTCCTTGAGCGCCTTGGTCAGGAACGGCTTGTCGAAGGACTCCCAGCGCGCCGAAGTGGCGGTCTCCGGCAGGATGACGCCGACCTTGCCACCGGCGGCGGCGCCGCCCGGGGCGGGGGCGGACTGCGAGGAGTTGCCACTGCCCGAGTCGGCGGTGTTGGCGCCACAGGCGGAGAGCACCAGGCCGGCGCCCACCGTCGCGGCGAGGAGGGTAAGGGTTCTGCTGCGCATCCTCGTTCCTTCCGGATCTTGCTCGCGGGCGGCGATCCTGAGGGACCGGTCGCACCATCGCGCATATGTTGTGGGCGACAACATATGCCGCCGAACGGGTTTCGCGGAAGACGGCTGAATCGATTAAGCCTCATCAAATGGACACGGTTTGGCAACGTGGCCGTAGCAAGACGTACGAAGTCTAGGTGCGCTGACGGTGTGACCGCCACCACTCACTCAGCGTGATCGAGCACCCAGGTGCTGAAGGGGACTTTCCCCGCATGACATGCGACGAAGGGAGCTTTCCCCGCATGAAATGCGGGGAAAGCT
>NZ_CP150484.1:345078-394507 GCF_037997115.1 Amycolatopsis coloradensis | reverse complement strand
ATGAAATGCGGGGAAAGCTCCCTTCAGCGCCGCGCGGAAGTACGGGGCGGTCACCAGGAGCGCAGGGTGACGATCCGCTCTTCGAGTTGCTCCACCGAAGCCATCGCGGTCGGCGGCCCGCCGCAGACCCGGCGCAGTTCGTTGTGGATCGCGCCGTGCGGCTTCTTCGTCCGGTGGTGGTGCACGCCCACCAGGGCGTTCAGCTCCTTGCGCAGGCTGCCGAGCCGCTCGCTGACCGACTGCGGCCGCGCGACCGGCGCGGCCTCCTCGGCCTTGGGCTTGCGCCGCTTCTCGTCGGAGAGCTGCTCCTCCTGCCTCTTCCGCAGCAGGGCGCGGACCTGGTCCGGTTCGAGCAGCCCCGGCAGGCCGAGGTACTCCTGCTCCTCGTCGGAACCGGAGAACACCGCGGTGCCGAAGGAGTTGCCGTCGTAGATGACCTGGTCGAGCTCGGCGGAGGCGCCCAACGAGGTGAACGCCTTCTCCTCCTCGCCCGGCTCGTCCTCGGTGCGGTTGGCCTGGGCCAGGAGCTCGTCGTCCCAGCCCTCCTTCTCACGGTGCGGCTTGCCGAGGACGTGGTCGCGCTGCGCCTCCAGCTCGCTGGCCAGTTCCAGCAGCACCGGCACACTCGGCAGGAACACCGAAGCCGTCTCGCCGGGCTTGCGCGAGCGCACGTACCGGCCGATGGCCTGCGCGAAGAACAGCGGGGTCGACGCGCTCGTGGCGTAGACGCCGACCGCCAGCCGCGGCACGTCGACGCCTTCGGACACCATCCGGACCGCGACCAGCCAGCGGTCGGTCGAATCGGAGAACTCCTTGATCCGGCCGGACGCCTTGGGGTCGTCGGACAGGACGACCGTCGGGTTCTGGCCGGAGATGCGCTGCAGGATCTTGGCGTAGGCGCGCGCGGAGTCCTGGTCGGTGGCGATCACCAGACCGCCCGCGTCCGGGATGCCGTTGGCGCGAAGCTGCGTGAGGCGTGTGTCGGCGGCCTGCAGCACCGACGGGATCCACTCGCCCGCCGGGTCGAGCGCCGTGCGCCAGGCCCGCGCGTTCTGTTCCGCGGTCAGCGGTTCGCCGAGCCGCGCGGTGAACTCCTCCCCCGCGCTCGTGCGCCAGGAGGCCTCGCCGGAGTAGGCGAGGAAGACGACCGGCCGGACCACGCCGTCGGCGAGCGCGTCGGCGTAACCGTAGGAGTGGTCGGCCTTGCTGCGCTGGAAACCCGAGCCGTCGGGTTCGTAGGTGACGAACGGGATCGGCGAGTCGTCGCTGCGGAACGGCGTCCCGGTCAGCGCGAGACGGCGGACGGCGGGCGTGAACGCCTCCCGGACCGCGTCACCCCAGGATTTCGCGTCACCGCCGTGGTGGATCTCGTCCAGGATGACCAGGGTCTTGCGGTTCTCGGTGCGGACACGGTGCAGCGTCGGATGCGCGGCGACCTGCGCGTAGGTCACCGCTACACCTTGGTAGTCACGCGAGGTGACGCCGGTGCCGTTGCGGAAGTTCGAGTCGATCGCGATACCGGCGGCCGCGGCCGAGGCGGCCCACTGGTGCTTCAGGTGTTCCGTCGGCGCGACGATGGTGATCCGCTCGACGGTCCGGTCGCTCAGCAGCTCGGCGGCGATCCGGAGACCGAACACCGTCTTGCCCGCGCCCGGCGTCGCGACGGCCAGGAAGTCCTGCGGTTTCTTCGTGAGGTACTTCGTCAGCGCACGCCGCTGCCAGGCACGCAGCGGCCGGGCGGTGCTGTCCTTCGCCGCAGGAGGCGCGCCCAGCTCGCCCCGATCGCGTTCAACCGTTTCCGACATGCAGGTTCCCCTCCTCCCTCACCCGAAACGCCTGGTCATCCACCCTGACACAAGCGAAAACCCCCACTTGGGTATCCGGCCGCGACGCCGGCGCCTGAGGTGAGGGCACTCCGGGGAGCCTACCTCGCGGGCCACTGGAACGCCGGAAGCGCCACCCCCGTTGTCGGGTTACTCACCCGAAAACCCAGGGGTGGCGAGCCGAATGGCGCGGCATGGACCATGCTGGACACCGTCAAGGGCGCTCGGCGCCGTCGGAGGAGCTGCATGAGCGAGGAGAACGGCCGTCCGGACACGGCCGCCGAGGTCGCGAAGGGCCGCAGGGGTCCGTTGCGCCTGCTCAGCCGCACGCTCAGCAAGGCGTGGGACGGCAACATCTTCTCCGAGGCCGCCGAAGCCGCGTTCTGGCAGACGCTCTCCCTGCCGCCACTGCTGCTGGGGCTCCTCGGTTGCCTCGGCTTCGTCGGCGACTGGTTCGGCCAGGAGGTCGTGACCGCGGTCCACGACCGGATCATCACCTTCAGCAAGACGATCTTCAGCGACAACGCCGTCCACGACATCATCGAGCCGACGGTCAACAGCATCCTGTTCGTCGGCAAGGGCGAAATCGTCTCCGTCGGCTTCCTGATCTCCCTGTGGGCGGGTTCGTCGGCGATGTCGTCGTTCGTCGACGCCATCACCGTGGCACACGACCAGTACGGCGTCCGCAACGACGTGTGGCAGCGGATCTTCGCGCTGCTGCTGTACCTGGCCGGGCTGGTCATCCTGGTGGTCGGGCTGCCGCTGCTGGCGATCGGGCCGGACCTGCTCCCCCAGTTCTTCCCCACCGACTGGCGCGACACGGTGTCGTACTGGGTCGGCACGCTGTACTACCCGGTGCTGGCCGTGATGATCGTGCTCGCGCTGACGACGCTGTACAAGCTCGCCCTGCCGCGCAGGCTGCCGTGGCACCGGGGGCTGCCGGGCGCGATGCTCGCCATGGTCGTGTTCCTGCTCTCCAGTATCGGGCTGCGGATCTACCTGAACTGGATCACCAAGACCGGCTACACCTACGGCGCGCTCGCCGCGCCGATCGCGTTCCTGTTGCTGATGTTCTTCATCGGGCTCGCGGTGGTCGGCGGCGCGTACTTCAACAGCGCGATGCAGGAACTGTGGCCCGCCAAGGCGACGAAACGGCAGCGCCGGAAATGGCGGCGGCTGGAAATGGAACGCGCGAACGAACGGATCCGCGCCGAAGAGGGCCGCAAACTGTGGGAACGGACGACGGTCCCGCTCCGCCGTCCCCGCCAGAACGGCGATTCCCCGGACAGTGACGCCGAACACGTGCGGGAACAATCGGTGAACGGGGAAACGCAGAGCGAAGCCGATCAGGTGACGGAACGGCGAAATTGAGCGGGACCTCATCCCGAAGTCGTACTCCGATTCCACCCGTGGTGTGAATCCACTCCACCCCCCGCCGTGAAAAGCTCGCGGTAACCCGCCCGTCCGAGCTATTCCTGGGGGATACCGCCATGTCCACGCTGGCCAGACTGAGCCTGCGCAACCGAAGTCTCATCGGGCTGCTCGCCCTGGTGGTGATCGGCTTCGGCGCCTTCGCCCTGCCACAGCTGAAGCAGCAGCTGTTCCCGTCACTGCAGTTCCCGCAGGCGCAGATCATCACGCCGTACGCGGGCGCGTCACCGGACGCGGTGGACCGCCAGGTCACCGAGCCGCTCGAAGGCGGGCTGCAGGGGTTGAAGGGGCTCGAAGAGCTGAGCTCGACGTCGTCGGAGGGGCTGTCACGGATCACCGCGCAGTTCGAGTTCGGCACGGACATCGACGCGGCGGTAGGGCAGATCCAGCGCGTCATCGACGGGCTCAAGGCACGGCTGCCGCAGAACAGCGAGCCGACGGTGTCCGCGGGGTCCACAGACGATCTCCCGGTCGTGCTGCTCGCCGCCGGGACCACCGGTGACCCGCAGGCGCTCGCGCCCGCGCTGACCGGGGAGGTCGCGCCGGAACTGCGCAAGATCGACGGCGTCCGCGAGGTCGACGTGACCGGTGCGCGGCAGCCGCGGGTCACCATCGCGCTCGACTACGCGAAGCTGGCGGCCGCGGGGGTCGACCCGTCGTCGATCGCCACCACGCTGCAGACCGCCGGTGCCGCCGTCCCGGCCGGGACACTGACCGAAGGCGACAAGACGCTCACCGTCCAGGTCGGCGGCGGACCGACCACAGTGGACACGATCAAGAACCTTTACCTGACGCCGTCGCAGCCGTCGCGTCCCGGGGCGCCGGCGGGCAAGCCGGTGAAGCTCGGTGATGTCGCGGACGTCCAGGCGGGTTTCGCGCCGCCGACGTCGATCACGCGCACCAACGGCAAGCCGAGCCTCGGGCTCTCGATCACCATGGTGGAAAACGGGAACGCGGTCGCGATCTCGGAAGCGGTGCGGGACAAGCTGCCCGAGCTGTCGAAGAAGATCGGCGCCGAGATGAGCGTCGTGTTCGACCAGGGCACCCCGGTCAAGGACGCGATCAGCGGCCTGACCACCGAGGGCCTGCTGGGGCTGGCGTTCGCGGTCGTGGTGATCCTGCTGTTCCTGATGTCGGTGCGCTCGACGCTGGTGACGGCGGTGTCGATCCCGCTCTCGGTGGTCGTGGCGCTGCTGGCGTTGTGGACGGGCGATCTTTCGCTGAACCTGCTCACCCTCGGCGCGCTCACCATCGCCATCGGGCGGGTGGTCGACGACTCGATCGTGGTGCTGGAGAACATCAAACGACATCTGGCGTACGGCGAGGAGAAGCAGCGCGCGGTCCTCGACGGCGTGCGCGAGGTCGCGGGCGCGGTGACGTCGTCCACCCTCACCACGGTCGCGGTGTTCCTGCCGATCGCCTTCGTGGGCGGGTTCGTCGGCGAGCTGTTCTCGCCGTTCGCGATCACGGTCACCGTGGCGCTGCTGGCGTCCCTCCTGGTGTCGCTGACGATCGTGCCGGTGCTCGCGTACTGGTTCCTCAAGCCGCCCAAGGCCCCGGCGGACGAACGCGAGGCCGAGCTCACACGCCAGGCCGCCGAGGACAAGGAACGCCGCGGGCTGCTGCAGCGCGGGTACGTTCCGGTGATCCGGTTCGCCACCCGGCGCCGCGTCACCGTGGTATTGCTGGCGCTGATCATCTTCGGGGGCACGGTCGGGCTGGCCTCGCAGCTGAACACCAACTTCCTCGACCAGTCCGGTTCGACGACGCTGAGCCTTTCGCAGAAGCTCCCGCCCGGCACCAGCTCCGAGGCCAAGGAGAAGGCAGCGGGCGCGGTGGAGCAGGCGCTCGCCGCCGAACCCGCCGTCGAGACCTACCAGGTGAGCATCGGCGGAGGCGGCTTCTTCGGTGGCGGGGGGACGGCGACCAGCATCCAGGTCACCGTCGCCAAGGACACCGACCTCGACGCGCTCTCCGAGCGGTTGCGGGGCAAGCTGGACAAGCCGGAACTCGGCGAGGTGAAGATCGGCGCGGAAGCGGGCGGGTTCAACTCCGACCAGGTCTCGATCACCGTCACCGCGCCGGACGAAGCGGCGCTGAAGCCCGCCGCCGAGCAGGTCCGCCAGGCGCTGTCCGGCATCCCGGACCTCACCGAGGTGACCAGTGACCTCGCGCAGGGCTCGCCGCGCGTGCAGGTCGAGGTCGACGCCGCCAAGGCCGCCGCGAGCGGGCTTTCGGCGACCACGATCGGCCAGATCGCGAACCAGGCCATCGCCGGCCGCACGGTGACCCAGCTGCCGGTCGACGGTCAGCGCACGGACATCGTGCTGCGCGCGGGCACGGCCCCGGTGTCGGTCGACGCGGTCAAGGCGCTGCCCATCCCGAGCGCGACCGGCGTGGTGCGACTGGACTCCGTCGCCACCGTGTCCACAGTGGACGGACCGGCCGCGGTGCACCGCACCTCGGGCGAGCTGAGCACCACGGTCACCGCCAAGAACACCGGCGCGGACCTGGCGGCCACCACGAAGGCCATCCAGTCCAAACTGGACGGACTGACCTTCACCGGTGGTGCGGCGTACAAGCTCGGCGGCGTCAGCGAGGATCAGCAGGAGGCGTTCGGGAACCTGTTCCTCGCGCTGCTGGCCGCGGTCGCGATCGTGTACCTGATCATGGTGGCGACGTTCCGCAGCCTGATCCAGCCGCTGATCCTGCTGGTGTCGATCCCGTTCGCGGCGACCGGCGCGATCGGGCTGCTGCTGGCCACCGGGACCGCGCTGGGGCTGCCCGCGCTGATCGGGATGCTGATGCTCGTCGGCATCGTGGTGACCAACGCGATCGTGCTGATCGACCTGATCAACCAGTACCGGGCTTCGGGGATGAGCGTCGCCGACGCCGTCGTCGAAGGCGGCAGGCGACGGCTGCGGCCGATCCTGATGACCGCGGCGGCGACCATCTTCGCACTGGTCCCGATGGCGCTCGGGCTGACCGGGCAAGGCGGGTTCATCGGGCAGCCGCTGGCGATCGTGGTCATCGGCGGGCTGGTCAGCTCGACCCTGCTGACGCTGATCCTGGTGCCGACGCTGTACACGATGGTCGAGACGCGGAAAGAGAAGCGCCGCGCGAAGAAGGACGCCCGGCAGTCCTCGGCCCCGGCCACCGAGACGCTGACCCCGGAGCCGGCTTCGTAGACCTGGGGGGTGGGGGAGGAAGGCACGCCGGGGCCTGGCTCAAGCGCGACGGTCTCGACCCGGTGGCCGAGCTGGGCCGGNGAGCTGGTCGCCGAGACCAAGGCGGTACTGGAAAGCTGGGGCCTGGGTGGGCGCCCGGCGTGCCTTTCGCCGCTTCGCACTTAGCCGGCTGAATGCCACCGGTCACGTGCTTGGGGACGTGAGTCGCGTGCTTGGAGCCGGTACGCGTCCAAGCACGCGAGTTCCGCCTTCAAGCACGCGAGTTCCGGCTCCGAGCACGGGTGTCACGCCTTCCGGAACCGCCACGTCTTGCTGTCGAAGGCCACGCACCACGAGGGCGAAAGCATGACGACCCGCAGGGTCCCGTCGGCGGCGACGTCGATGCCCTCGGTCTCGAAGTTCCCGCTGCACATGCTCTTCAGCGGGAGCTGCCCCAGCGACGTGACCCGCCCGGTCACATCCGAACCGGACAGCGCGCCGGAAAGGTCGACCTGCAGCAGCGGCTTCGTGGTCCCGAACAGGGAGCCCTCGGGGTCGTCGGACGCGCACAGCAGCCGGGTCGCGGTGACGAAGTCGCAGCCCTGGATGTCCCGCACCGGCTTGTCGAGCCGGATCGCGGACGCGTACGGCAGGTTCGCCGACGGGTTCGTATGCGCGACGCCGGGCATCGGGTGCACGAGGAGCCGGTCCATCGTGCCCCACTCACCGGCCACCATCCAGCGGGCGTCAGGGGTCACGGCGGCGAACGAGTTGTTGTTCGCCTCCCACGACTCCAACGTGTGCGTGTAGTTCGCCCAGGTCCCGTCGGGCGACTCGACGCGGAAGAGTTTCGCTCCCCTGTCGTCGCGCTGGTACGGCTCGACGTACCAGCCCTGCGCGGAGCCAGGGTCGCCGACGTGGTTCCAGCCCTGGGACGACAGGTTCACGGGAACGGTCGCGATCCCGGTGTAGCGGTAGATCGTCCCGGACGGCCGTTCGATGGTGGCCAGGCCCTGGCCCTCGTCGAGCGGGCGGGCGTTGTCCGAGCCGACAGTGGTCCAGCCTGTGACGGCTTGGGCGGCGGCGGGTGAGAACACCGCGACCAACGCGGCGATGGCGAGCACGATCCCGGTTCTACGCATGAAGGCTCCGTCCCGGCGGGTTTTCGCTGGCGCGTACTGATTACCAGCGAAGACCGGGACGGGCAGCCACCATGTGAAGGATTTTCAGATTTTGTCCGGTTTCGGACACCGGACGGACACTCAGTCGCCCGGCTTGAGACCGTCGTAGATCTTCTTGCAGTCCGGGCAGACCGGCGAACCGGGCTTCGCCGACTTCGTCACCGGGAAGACCTCACCGCACAGCGCCACCACGTGCGTGCCCATGACCGCGCTTTCGGCGATCTTGTTCTTGCGCACGTAGTGGAACATCTTCGGCGAATCGTCGTCGGTGCCGTCGGTGCCCTCGGGACGGGTATCCGGCTTCGGAAGGGTCTGTGTACTCACCCCTCCATAATGCCCCAAATCCTCCTGCGCACACCGACGACCTGGCAGGATCTCGCCCATGTTCCAGAAGGTGCTCGCGACGTTCGGCTCGGGCGGGGCGAAGATCGACGCCCGGCTGCTCGACCGCACGGTCTCCCCCGGCCGCCCGTTGCGCGGCGAGGTCCTGCTGCTCGGCGGCGAAGTCGATCAAGAGATCAACGGCCTCTCGGTGAAGCTGCTCGCCAGGGTCACCCTCCCCGACGAACGCCGCCCCGGCGTCGAGGACCTCGAGTTCGGCACCCAGCAGCTGGCGGGCAACGAGCGGATCGGGCCTGGGCAGCAGGTCCGCATCCCGTTCGAGGTGGCCCTGCCCTGGGAGACACCGATCTCCAGCGTCTTCGGCAAGCCACTGAACGGGATGGCCGTCGGCCTCCAGACCTGCCTCGACATCGCCAACTCCGTGACGGACCCGGTCGACGTCGACGGCACCGCGATCGAGCCGCTGCCCGCCCAGAAACGGATCTTGGACGCCTTCAGCCGGATCGGCTTCGTCTTCCGCGAGGCCGTGCTGGAACGCGGCCGGATCAACGGCGCCGTCCAGCAGCTCCCGTTCTTCCAGGAGATCCGCTTCACCCCTTCGCCGCGGTTCGCGCCCGTCTTCACCTCGGTGGCGGTGACCTTCCTGTCCTCGCCGTCGGAGACGCAGGTCGTGCTGGAGGTGACCAAACGGGTCCGGGTGTCCAAGAGCGGCGGGTTCGGCGGACGCGGCCAGGAGTTCCTCGGCCTGTTCAAGGTCGACCACTCGGCGCTCGACCGGGTCAACTGGGAGCCACAGCTCGAAGGATGGCTGCACGAGGTGGCCAAGGCGCGCGGGATCTTCGACTGATGGACTGGCCCACCGCGATCACGAGGCTCGGCGGCGATCACCGGATCGCCGCCGTCGCGTGGAACGACCTCGAAACCCGCTACGCCGAGCCGCATCGCCGGTACCACGATCTCCGGCACGTCACGGCCGTCGCCCACGACAGCGGCGACCTCGCCGTCGCCTTCGGCCTAGGCGCCCGCGAACGCGCCCTCGTCGCCATCGCCGCCTGGACGCACGATGTCGTGTACGACGCCCGTCCCGGCGAGGACGAACGGGCGAGCGCGGCCTGGACCCGCGACGAACTCACCAACGCCGGTGTTCCCGTGCCCGACGTCGAACGTGCCGAGGAGCTGGTCCTCAGCACGATCCATCACGCCGCCCCCGACGAAGACCTCCTCGCCACGGCACTGCTGGACGCCGACCTCGCGATCCTCGGCGCCGCGCCGGAGGACTACGAGCAGTACGCGAACGGTGTCCGGGAGGAGTATTCGATCTACTCCGACGAGGACTGGCGGGCGGGCCGCGCCGCCGTGCTCGAGAACCTGCTGGCCAGGCCGCGGCTATACCGCAGCGACATCGCGCGGGCACGCTGGGAGGCCAAGGCGCGCGAGAACCTCTCGAACGAACTGACCCGATGGCGTGACGCGGACCCACATCACCGATGATGTTCGTTCGTGACTCCGCAACTGTCCCTTCACGAAGAGGTCGCCTCCGCCCTCGCCGCCGGTGACCCCGTCGTCGCGCTGGAGAGCACCATCCTCTCCCACGGTCTCCCGCCCGGCCGCAACCTCGACGTCGCCCGGCGGCTGGAGAAGGTCGTGCGCGACGGCGGCGCCGTCCCCGCGACCATCGCCGTCCTCGACGGCGTCCCCCTGATCGGCCTCACCGGCGAGCAGCTGGAACGCGTTTGTGCGCCCGGCGCGGACCTGGACAAGCTCTCCCTGCGCGACATCGGCCCGGCCGTCGGCCTCGGCCGCTCCGGCGCGACCACGGTCGCCAGCACCGCGGCGCTGGCCGCCGCGGCCGGGATCGGCATGTTCGCCACCGGCGGGCTCGGCGGCGTGCACCAGGGCGCGGCGCAGAGCTGGGACGTCTCGGCGGATCTCGGCGTCCTCGCGAAGGTGCCGACCACGGTCGTCTGCTCCGGGGTGAAGTCGGTGCTCGACATCGCCGCGACACTCGAAGTGCTGGAGACCAACTCCGTACCGGTGCTGGGTTACCGCACCGGCGAGTTCCCCGCGTTCTACCTCCGCTCGTCCGGCTTCGAGGTGCCGTGGCGGGTCGACGACGCCACACAGGCCGCCTCGGTCATCGCCGCCCACCGGGCGCACGCGGATTCCGGTGTCCTGCTGGCGAACCCGATCCCGGAAGCGTCCGAAATGGACAAGGAACTGCACGACCGGCTGCTCGCCGAAGGGCTGGAACTCCTCAAGTCACGAGGCGTGCACGGCAAGGACGTCACGCCCGTGCTGCTGGAGCACTTCCACACCGCCAGCGAAGGCGTGAGCCTCGACGCGAACGAGGCGCTGGTGCTGTCCAACGCGGAACTGGCCACCGAAGTGGCCGTCGCGCTCGCCGGGAACGCCGCGTGAGCGGCATCGTCGTCGTCGGCGACGTCGGCCTCGACGTGGTCGCGCGACACGAAGGCCCCATCCCGCACGGCGGTGACATCCGTGCGAAGGTCCACTTCACCAGTGGCGGCGCGGGCGCGAACACCGCGCTGTGGCTGCGGGCCGAGGGCACGGAGACCACGCTGGTCGCGCGGATCGGGGACGATTCCGGCGGCCGCATGGTGAAGAGCGAACTGGAAGCGGCGGGCGTCCGCTGCGAGTTCGCGGTGGACCCCGAGGAGCCGACGTTCTGCGTCGTGGTGCTCGTCGACGGCGCCGGTGAGCGGAGCATGCTCGCCGACCGCGCCGCCAACGCGAAGTTCAGCCCCTCCGACATCACCGAGGCGGCCCTGAGCGGGGCGAGCCACCTGCACCTCTCGGGTTACGTCCTGCTGTACCCGTCGTCACGGCCGGCCGCGCTCGCGTCGCTGGCGGCGGCGAAGAAGGCCGGGCTGACGACGTCGGTCGACCCGCAGGCGGCGACGCTGATCACCGATCCCGCGGCCTTCCTCGACGACGTGCGCGGCGTCGACCTGCTGATGCCGAACACCAGCGAACTGGTCGCGCTGACCGGGTCGAGCGATCCCGAGGCGGCGAAGGAACTGCTGGACTACGTCGGCGAGGTCGTGGTCACCGCCGGTCTCGACGGCGCCAGCTGGGTGGACGCGAGCGGCACCATCACCTCGGTGCCGTCCCAGCCCGCGGAGTGCGTCGACTCCACCGGCGCCGGCGACGCGTTCGACGCCGGTGTGCTCGCGGCGTGGCTGCGCGGGGAGTCCACCGTGGAGGTGCTTCGGGCCGGGACGCGGCTGGGTGCCCGCGCGGTTTCGAAGGTCGGGCCGCAGCCTTAGCCAAAAATGCCATGAAGGACTCCTTCATAGCACGCGCGAAACGGGTCAGCCGCCGTCGATGACGCGATGGCCGCCGCTTTCGATGCGGGTCGGTTCAGCCTGGTAGCGGTTGACCTTCTCGCTCTTGCGCGGCGGCCGGTCGTTGGCGATCAGGACGGCGACCCAGGGCAGCGGGATCGAGATCGCGATCAGTGCCAGCGCGAGCCACCACGTCTGGTAGAAGATCCCGGCCAGGATCAGGCACGGGATGCGGAACGACATCATGATGATGTACTTCCGCTTCCGCTTGGCCAGCTGGTCTTCGTAGGACGGGGCGGCTTCGGTGATCAGCACCGGAGCGGGTTCCCTCGGCTCGGGACCGTGGGCGGGCGCGTTCACAGCACCACCTCCGGCTTCCATGCTCCCACTCGCCCGGCTCATCCGACACCCGGGTGGGTGAGCCGGTGCAGAGCCGCGACCACGAGCGTCTCGACGCCGGCCGAAAGCGTCGGATGCGGGATCGGCGCGAAGAGCGGCGAATGGTTCGACGGGATGTCCTGTTCGAAGCGCCCGGCGGTCATCGCGGCGATCACCTTGCCCTCGTCCAGGCCGCCGACCAGCCAGAACACCGACGGGACGCCGGCCGCGCGGCCGAACTCGCTGAAGTCCTCACTGCCGGTGACCAGCGGCGCGGGCATCACCCGGCTCTCGCCGAAGTGGTCACGGAAGGCGGCGGTGAGCCCCTCGGTGGCCGCGTCGTCGTTCTCGGTGACCGGGAACGCGCCGATCCGCTCGATCTCCGGCGGTTTCGGCGCACCCGCGGTGGCCGCCTCGCCCTGGACGATCCGCTCGACCGCCGCGACGACCTTCTCCCGCACGGCCTGGTCGAACGACCGGATGTTGACCTCGAGGACGGCGTGGTCGGCGATGATGTTGTGCGCCGTGCCGACGTGCAGTGACCCGACGGTCACCACCGCCGACTCGGTCGCCGAGATCTCCCGCGACACGATGGTCTGGAGCTTGAGCACCACGGACGCGGCGAGCACCGCGGGGTCCACCGTGGTCTCGGGGCGCGAGCCGTGCCCGCCGCGGCCGTGCAGGGTGATCCGGAGCGCGTCGGTGGCCGCCATGATCACGCCCGGCCTGGTCAGCACCCAGCCCGCCGGACCGGGCACGACGTGCTGGCCGAGCACGACGTCGGGTTTGCCGGCGGGCCCGAAGACCCCGTCGCGGACCATGCCGACGGCGCCATCCCCGGCCTCCTCCCCCGGCTGGAACACGACCATCAACGTGCCGGACCAGTGCTCGCGTCCGGCCGCGAGCAGCGAAGCGGCACCGGAGAGCCAGGTGGCGTGCATGTCGTGGCCGCAGGCGTGCATCACCGGGACTTCGCGGCCGTCGGCGTCGACACCGCGCGCGGTGCTCGCGTACGGCAGGCCGGTCTTCTCCTCGACCGGCAGCGCGTCGATGTCGGCGCGCAACATCACCTTCGGGCCGGGGCCGTTGCGCAGCACGCCCAGGACACCGGTGCGCCCGATCCCGGTGTGCACCTCGTAACCGTCGGCCTCCAGGCGCTTCGCCAGTTCGGCGGCGGTGCGGGTTTCGGCGAACGACAGCTCCGGATGCCGGTGGAGGTCGGTGTACAGGTCTTCCAATCCGGGCAGCGCCGCCTGCAGCGGTGCCAGGACACTCTCGAGGCTCACCATGTCATCCTGGCAGTATTACCGAACGTGAGCACACGAGCGGCCCTCCCCGACCTGTCCGACGACGTCTGCGCGAGGCTGCGGGACGCCTTCCGCCGGACGGGGTACGACACCGACGGCGTGGTCGGCGCCCTCGGCTCCGCGCACGCCGCCCTCGGCCGCGGCGAACCGGAACTCGCCTACCGCGCGACCCGCGACGCGGGCGAGCTCGGCACGCTGATCCGCCTTTTCCTGCTGGGGTCGACCGAACCGGAGAAGGACGTCGAGACCGCTTTCGCGCCACTGTCTGTCGATGACGCGGTCGCCGCCACGCTGCTCGTGCCCGCCGCCGACGGCTACCGGGCCGGCCTCGACGTCCGCCCGCACGGCGACGACGAAGGCTCGTGGTGGGTCGTCTCCGACCTCGACGCCGATGTCCTCGGCCAGACCGTGCCCGAAGACCACGTGCTCGGCGTCGGACACGCCTCGCTCAGCCTGATCCGGGCCACCAGCCGCCGCGAGGTCGGCAGCCTGCTCGACGTCGGCACCGGCAACGGTGTCCAGGCGCTGCACGCCACCCGGCACGCGAAGAAGGTCACCGCGACCGACGTCTCGGCCCGCGCGCTGGCACTGGCGGCGGCGACGTTCCGGCTCAACGAACTGGACGTCGAACTCGTCCGTGGCGAATGGTTCGCGCCGGTCGCGCGGCGCCGGTTCGACCAGATCGTGTGCAATCCGCCGTTCGTGGTCGGCCCGCCGCGGGTCGACTACACCTACCGCGACTCCGGGCTCGCGGGTGACGACGCCAGCGCGCTCGTGGTGCGTCAGCTGCCCGGGTTCCTCAACGACGGCGGCACCGGTCAGCTCCTGGCGTCCTGGCTGCACGTGAAGGGTGAGGACTGGGGCGATCGGGTGACCCGCTGGCTGCCCGCCGAGACCGACGCGTGGTTCGTCCAGCGGGACATCGCGGACCCGGGCCTGTACGTCGGCACGTGGCTGCGGGACGCGGGCATCGATCCCCGTTCCCCCGAAGGCCGCGCGAAATCCGGAGCGTGGCTCGACTGGTTCGACGAAAACGACGTCCAGGGGATCGGGTTCGGCTTCGTCACCCTCCGGCGGGCGGACGGCGCGACTCCGACGATCGTGTGCGAAGACCTGCGCCAGGCCTACGACGATCCGCTGGGCGCCGAGGCCGCGAACTGGCTGGATCGGGTGGAATGGCTTCGCGCCAATGGTGATTCGCTCCTCGATGTCCGGTTCCGGGTGCCGGAAACGGTGCTTCTGGAGAGCGTCGCCGAGCCGGGCGAGGAGGGCTGGGCCACGACCGTCCAGCGGCTGCACCGCACCGACGGTCCCGGGTGGTCGCACGAAGTGGACGAACTCGCGACACGGCTGCTCGCGGGCTGCCAGGGCGCGCTTCCCCTGGAGGACCTGATCGTGCTCCTGGCGGCCGCTCAGGGTCTCGAACCGGAAGAGCTGGCCGAAGCCGCGCTGCCCGTCGTCCGGGAACTGGTCCGGCACGGCATGCTCCTCCCCGCCGTCTGATGCGGGCGGTGGTGGCGAGGGTCACGGAAGCGAGCGTGACCGTCGGCGACGAAGTGACCGGCGCCATCGACGAGCCGGGTTTGCTGGTGCTGCTGGGAATCCACGTCGACGACGACGTGTCCAAGGTGGCGACGATGGCCCGCAAACTGCACGAAGCTCGCATACTTCGCGACGAGGAATCCTGCGCCACCACCGGCGCTCCCCTGCTCGTCGTAAGCCAGTTCACTCTTTACGGCGACACCCGCAAAGGCCGCCGTCCGTCCTGGACGGCGGCCGCCCGGCCCGAGGTCGCCGAGCCCCTCGTGACAGCCGTCGTCGACGCGCTGCGCGAACGCGGCGCGCGGGTCGAAACCGGCCGCTTCGGGGCCATGATGGCGGTCCGGAGCGTGAACGACGGTCCGTTCACCGTCCTCCTAGAGGTCTAGACCACGGTTCTTTCTCCCCGGTACGGGCATTCTCAGGAAAAGCTCAGGGTTGGTGGAGCAACGCCCCAGGTCAGCCGCCCGTCTCCTCTGTAGCGGCCGGGAACGTTTTCGGACCTCCCGGCGTTGAGCCAAGTGTCCAGCCAAGCTGGGCCGACGAGGAGTAGCCGGTTTTCCACAGGGCCTGCTACGCCGAGACGGACCCGGCGGACAACCGCAGCACGTTCAGCCCGTGACCGGGGAGGCAGAATGTCAGTCCAGACTCTCGAACGCGAAGCGCGCGGGATTCGCGAGCGCCGTATCCCGGCGCAATCCACCCAGGAGCCGGTGAGCACGGGGGCGCTCACCGACGCCGACCTCGACGCCCAGAGCCCGGCCGCGGACCTCGTTCGCGTGTACCTCAACGGAATCGGCAAGACGGCGCTGCTGTCCGCCGCCGACGAGGTCGAGCTGGCCAAGCGCATCGAAGCGGGCGTGTTCGCCCAGCACATGCTCGACACGGCCGAGGGCCTCACGCCGAAGCGGCGTTCGGAGATGTCCGCTCTCGTGCGTGACGGCCACGTCGCGAAGAACCACCTGCTGGAGGCCAACCTCCGCCTCGTGGTCTCGCTCGCGAAGCGTTACACCGGCCGGGGGATGCCGCTGCTCGACCTGATCCAGGAGGGGAACCTGGGTCTGATCCGCGCGGTGGAGAAGTTCGACTACTCCAAGGGGTTCAAGTTCTCGACCTACGCCACCTGGTGGATCCGCCAGGCCATCACCAGGGGGATGGCCGACCAGGGACGCACCATCCGGCTGCCGGTCCACCTGGTGGAACAGGTGAACAAGCTGGCGCGCATCAAGCGTGACCTGCACCAGCAGCTCGGCCGGGACGCCACCCACGAGGAGCTGGCCGCCGAGTCGGGTATCCCGGCGCACAAGATCTCCGACCTGCTCGACCACTCGCGTGACCCGGTGAGCCTCGACATGCCGGTCGGCACCGAGGAGGACGCCCCGCTCGGTGACTTCATCGAGGACTCCGAGGCGACCGACGCCGAGAGCGCCGTGATCTCCGGTCTGCTCCAGGACGACCTGCGTCGCGTGCTCGCGACGCTGGACGACCGCGAGTCCCAGGTGATCCGCCTGCGCTACGGCCTCGACGACGGCCAGCCGCGCACGCTCGACCAGATCGGCAAGCACTTCGGGCTCTCCCGTGAGCGCGTTCGGCAGATCGAGCGAGAGGTCATGTCGAAGCTGCGTCAGGGTGAGCGGGCGGACCGCCTGCGCGCCTACGCTTCGTAATGCCACAACACCTTTCGGCCCGGAAAAAGCAACACCCGTTCGGCAGCGTTGACTTATGACCTGCGTCACGAGACCGTCGAGCAGGCAATAAGTCTTCGCGGTCGGGCGTTCGCGCCCGGATCGCTTTCCCCGGGAGGTCGGGTCCGTCGGGGTGGGCCCGGCCTCCCGAACCAATTTGTGGGGCCCGGCGACAAAATGCGGAGTGCGAATTGCAGCCGCCCGGTGGGTCGTGAGGAACATTTCGTGTTCTCACCGTCCTTGCCACTCACGAGGTCCAGCACCGGCGATGTCACGTGACCGACCGGACGACACGCGTGACTGGATGGACGGCACGACCGCGGCCGGGTTCCGCCCGAACACGCGTGTCGTCCCGCTAAGCACGCGTGTCGTCCGTTCAGTCACGCGAAACCGCCACCCACGCACCGGCAGTACGTACCTAAGACACCCTCGGCCCGCCGGCGTCGGCGCCCACCGGCAGTGGCCTCGGTTACGTCAGCCGTGGCCTCGCGGACGCCTTGGCCGGGCTTGGGTACCGTGAGCGGGTTCCCGATGCCGGCAAAGGAGCCCGCGCAGTGGCGCCCACCACGTTCCAGTACACCGAAGTCCTTCCGCTCGCCAAGGACACCCACACCGAGTACCGGCTGATCGGCACCGAAGGTGTCGAGGTCGTCGAAGCCGCGGGCCGGAAGTTCCTCAAGGTCGAGCCCGAGGCGCTGACCAAACTCGCCAAGACCGCGATCACCGACATCCAGCACCTGTTGCGCTCGTCACACCTGGCGCAGCTGCGCGCGATCGTCGACGACCCCGAGGCCAGCGGCAACGACCGCTTCGTCGCGATGGACCTGCTGCGCAACGCGGCGATCTCCGCCGGCGGTGTCCTCCCGATGTGCCAGGACACCGGCACCGCGATCGTGATCGGCAAACGCGGCGAGGGCGTGCTCACCGGCGCCGACGACGAGCGTGCGCTGTCGCGCGGTATTTTCGACGCCTATCAGGAGTTGAATCTGCGCTATTCACAGATGGCGCCGGTGAATTTCTGGGATGAGCGCAATACGGGCACCAACTTGCCCGCACAGATCGAGCTCTATCACAAAGATGGTCAAGGCGACCCGAGCTATGAATTCCTGTTCATGGCCAAGGGCGGCGGCAGTGCGAACAAGACGTTCCTCTATCAGGAAACGAAAGCCGTCCTGAACCCGAAGCGGCTCGCGAAGTTCCTCGACGAGAAGCTGCGCAGCCTCGGCACCGCGGCCTGCCCGCCGTACCACCTCGCGATCGTCGTCGGCGGCACGTCGGCGGAGTTCAACCTGAAGGTCGCGAAGCTCGCTTCCGCCCGCTATCTCGACGACCTGCCCACCGAGGGTTCCGAGCTGGGCCACGGTTTCCGCGACGTCGACCTCGAACAGCAGGTGCTGGAGATGACCCGCCAGTTCGGGATCGGCGCGCAGTTCGGCGGAAAGTACTTCTGCCACGACGTCCGGGTGATCCGCCTGCCGCGTCACGGCGCGTCCTGCCCGGTCGGTGTCGCCGTCTCGTGCTCGGCCGACCGCCAGGCGAAGGCGAAGATCACCGCAGACGGCGTGTTCCTGGAACAGCTGGAGCGCGACCCGGCGCAGTTCCTGCCGGACGTCACCGAGGACGACCTGTCCGACGAGGTGGTGACCGTCGACCTGAACCGGCCGATGGCCGAGATCCGCGCGCAGCTCTCGCAGCTGCCGGTGAAGACCCGCCTGTCGCTGACCGGTCCGCTCGTCGTCGCCCGCGACATCGCGCACGCGAAGATCGCCGAGCGGCTCGACGCGGGTGAAGAGATGCCTCAGTACCTTCGCGACCACCCCGTGTACTACGCGGGCCCGGCGAAGACGCCCGAGGGTTACGCGTCGGGCTCGTTCGGGCCGACCACCGCGGGCCGCATGGACTCCTACGTCGAGCAGTTCCAGGCCGCCGGCGGCTCACTGGTGATGCTGGCGAAGGGCAACCGGTCCAAGAAGGTGACCGCCGCGTGCAACGAGCACGGCGGGTTCTACCTCGGCTCGATCGGCGGCCCGGCCGCGCGGCTCGCGCAGGACTGCATCAAGAAGGTCGACGTCCTCGAGTACGCCGAGCTGGGGATGGAAGCGGTCTGGAAGATCGAGGTCGAGGACTTCCCCGCGTTCATCGTCATCGACGACAAGGGCAACGACTTCTTCGAGGCCACGTCGGAACCGGTGCTGCAGATCAGCTTCCGCTAGTCGCTGTCCGGTCTGTGAAGGCCTCCTTCACTACCTTCAGGGTAGGGAAGGAGGCCTTCACGGACTCGGTGATCGTCACGTTCGCCCCAAATGCACAGCAGTCGCAACGGCTGCGCGTGAAGGCCCCCTTCCCTCGGCTCAGCCGAGGAAACTCGACCTTCGCACCATGTCGCAGTACGTGAAGCGAAAAGCGCGCCGGTGCCGAGCCCAGGGTGGCTTCCCCCTGCGTCAGGTGCAGGACGCTATGAATGGTCCGTTCCTTGCAAATTTTGCAAGGAACGGACCGGTCATAGCGCGCGTAGGGGTCAGCGCATCTGCTTCAGGACCACGGTCCGCTCCCCCAGCGGCGCCGACAGCGCCACCGAGATCACCGGATGCCGGATGTCCATCGTGCACATCTGGCCGGTCTGGCCCTTCAGTTCGGTCAGGTTGACGGTGACCCTGGTCCCGTCCTGCTGCGCGGCCTCCGCCGTCGCGTGCCCGCAGCCGCCTTCCTGGCCGCGGATGTTCAGGATCGTCCCGCCGTTGCTGGTGTACACCTCGCGCGGGTAGTCCGCGGGCAGCGCCGACGCGTCGAGCTGTTTGTCCGGCAGCTTGGTGCTGCCTTCCGGAACCTCCTGGCGAGGCGCACCCGGCACACCCGGTTGGCTACCCGGCTTGCTGCTCGGCGCGGGGGCCGACGACGAAGACGGTGCGGTCGGCGACGGCGGCACGGTACTCAGGGTGCCGCTCCCGGGTCCGGCCGCGGGTTCCGCCGCCTGGTTCTGCGCCCCGCAGGCGGATACCGCAACGACGATCAGGCCAAGGCCGATGACATTCGTTAAGTACCTCATGTGACTGGGACGGAACGAAGCCGCTGTGGGGTTGCACATGATCTCAACCCGCTCACAAGACGACGGTCCGGGCCCCGACCGGCTCGGCGAGTTTCACCGGCAGGACGGCGTAGCGGATCACCTGCGGGCACATCTGCCCCGGCTTCCCGTGATCGATGGTCACGTGGACCACGACCCGCTGCGCGTTCTCTTCGGCGAGGTTCGCCCTCGCCTGGTCGCAGCCGCTCAGTTCGAGGTGCACGTTCAGGCCGCCGTTCTCGGCGCTGACCTGCGCGGGCAGTTCGGTGTCGACCTGGGACGGCGGCAGCATCTTGTCCGAGGGTGGCGGGCCGACGGTCGGCCGTGACATCGGCGGTTTCGCGACCGGCGGGCTCGCCGGGAGCGAGGTGGGCAGATCCGAAGGTGTGGTGACGACCGGAGGGGTGCTCGTGTTCGCCGGCGCTCCGGGGCCGCCCGCGCCGCAGGCCGCCGTCGTCGCGGCGAGCACGAGCCCCGCGCCCAGCGTCTTCGCTGCGTTCATCATGGTGTCAAGACGGAACGAACCTCGCGAACGGTTGCATCACCGCTGGGCCGCGCGGCCCCGGGCCAGCCCGAGCAGCACCACCCCGGCGAGCGTGACGGCCAGCAGCAGTACCGTGCTCGCCGACGCGAGGAACACCTGGCCCCGGTCGGTGAGCGCGAAGATGCTCGCGGGCAGCGTGCGCCAGTCCGGCGGGTACAGCATCATCGTCGCCCCCAGTTCGCCCATCGACATCGCCAGCGCGAGGCTCGCGGACGCCGAGATCGACGGCAGCAGCACCGGCAGCCGCACCCGCAGCAGCACCCGGACCGGCGAGGCGCCGAGGCTCGCGGCGGCCTGTGCCAGCAGCGGATCCATCCGCGCGATCGCGGCGGAGACCGTGCTGTAGGAGAACGGCAGCAGGATCATCACGTGCCCCAGCAGCACGATCCAGCGCGTGCCGTTGAAGGCGAGCGGCGGACGGCTGAACGCGACGAGCAGCGCCAGCCCCAGCACCACCGACGGCACCGCGATCGGCAGGTGGAACAGGGTGTCGACGGCCTTCCGCAGCTTCGGCGGCACCGACTGCGACGCGAGCGCGGCCCACGTGCCGAGCAGTACCGACACCAGCGACGCGATGACACCGGTCTGGACGCTCACCGAGAGGCTCGCGAACGTCTCCCCGGACAGCGCCTGCCCGAAATGCGAGCCGGTGAGCGCCCCCGGCAGCAGTCCTGTCCAGTTCCCGGCGACCGACGCCAGCGCGATCATCAGCAGCGGCGCCAGCACGATCGCGGTGAACAACACCGCGAACACCGCCCACAGCAGGACACGGCTACGCCTGGTCCACAGCAGCACGACGGCCTCCCTTCGTCAGTCGCCGGTAGGTTCCGTACAGGGCGAGGGAGAAGACCACGTTGACCACCGCGATGACACAGGCCTGCGGGAAGTCGAAGGTGACGATCCCCTTGCCGTAGACCAGCATCGGCAGCGTCGTGACGTCCTTCGCGCCGAGGAAGAGCACGATGCCGAACTCGTTCATCGCCAGCAGCATGGTCAGGCAGGCGCCGGATGCCAGTGACGGCAAGGCTTCCGGGAGGATGACCTGGCGCAGCACGCGGCCGGGTTTCGCGCCGAGGCTGGCCGCGACCTCCATCTGCGCCGACGAGACCTGGCCGAACGCGGCGAGCGCCGGCCGCATCACGAACGGCGTGTAGAAGGTGATCTCCGCCAGCAGGATCCCGAACGGCGAGTACAGGAACCCGCCCGCGCCCAGGATACCCGCGCTGCCGTAGATGAAGGTGAACGCGAGCGCGATGAGGAACGACGGGAACGCGAGCACGGTGTCCACCAGCCGCGAAAGCGTTCGCGCGCCGGGGAACGGCACGAAAGCGATCACCAGCGCGAGGAACGTCCCCAGCACCACACAGCCCGCGGTGGCGCCGAGCGCGAGCGCGACGGTCTTCCAGGCGGCGTCCCGGAATTCCGCCGAGCCCAGCACGTCCAGCCAGACCGACAGCCCGACCTCGCCGGTCTTCGACTCCAGTGATTGGAGAACGACCAGTACGAGCGGATAGCCGAAGAACCCGAGCAGGACGAGCACCGGCGGCAGCAGGAGCCAGCCGCGTCCGGGTTGTTTCTCCCGCCGCCGCGCCGGTGCGGCCGTCGCGGCCAGTGCGAGGCCGGTCATCCGACGCCCACCAGCGGGCAGCCGTCCGGAATGGACACTCCGACCCGCTCCCCCACACTCGGAAGTCCCTCGATGTCCGGCACTTCGGCGCGGACCTCGTCCCCGTTGTGCGCGAGTTCGAGGTCGAGCCGGAAGCCCGTGCCGCGCCATTGGACACCGCGCAGCACCGCGGGCAGCGCGCCGGGGGCGTCCACCGCGGTGATCCCGATCCGGTGCGGCCGCACGCCGAGCGCGACGGACTGCCCCGCCCGGATCGTGCCTGCCGGATCCGCGGCCAGCTCGCGGTCGCCGAGCCGGACCCTGGTGCCGTCGGGGTGGATCAGCTCGACCGGGATGAGATTGGAAGCGCCGAGGAAGCTCGCGGTGAACTCCGTCGAGGGACGCTGGTAGAGCTCGCGGCTCGGGCCGAGTTCGACCAGCTTCGAGTCGCGCATGACGGCGATCCGGTCGGCCAGCGCCAGTGCCTCGCCCTGGTCGTGGGTGACGTAGATCAGCGTGGTGTCGGGGAGTTCGGCCCGCAGCCGCAGGAGTTCCGCGACCATGTCCTCGCGCAGGGCGGCGTCCAAAGCGGACAGTGGCTCGTCGAGCAGCAGCACGCGTGGCCGGATCGCCAGTGCCCGCGCGAGCGCGACCCGCTGCTGCTGCCCGCCCGAAAGCTCACGCGGGTAGCGACGGGCGTACTTGCCCATCCCGACCAGCTCCAGCGCTTCGGCGACCCGGCTCGCCGTCTCGGTGCGAGGCGTTTTCCTCGCCTTGAGGCCGAAAGCGACGTTGGCCTCGACCCGCATGTGCGGGAACAGCGCGTAACTCTGGACGACGACGCCGAGGCCGCGCCGGTGCGGCGGCAGATCGGTGACGTCCTCGCCGTCGAGCAGGACCCGGCCGGTGCTCGGCGCGACGAAACCCGCGAGTGCCTTCAGGGCCGTCGACTTGCCGGATCCCGACGGGCCGAGCATCGCCAGCGTCTCCCCTCTCGCCACGGTGAGATCCAGTGGTGAGAGGGCGGCCGTCTGGCCGAAGCGGACGGAAACGCCGCGGAATTCGACCGCCGGGGTCATCGGCCCACGGCCTTCTTGTACGCGGCCAGGTCGGCGTCGAGCTTCGCGAGGACGGCGTCCCAATCCGGCTGCCAGATCTCGACCCCGTCGAGAGCGGCCTTCACCTTGTCCGCCCGCGGGCCGGACGGCGTGACGTCGGTCCGCGACGGGGCACCGAAGGCGTCGACGGCCTTGCCCTGCACCTCGGGCGAAAGCAGGAAGTCCAGGAACTTCTTGGCGTTCTCGGCGTGCGGCGCGTTGTTCACCAGGCCCGCGTAGTACGGGAGGGCGAAGGTGGAGCGCTTGCCCTGCGCGTCGGCCGGGAAGAAGACCTCGAAACCGCCGCTCTTCTCGATCGCGGCGAGGTTCATCTGGACATCGCCGTTGGCCACCAGGATCTCGGCCTTGGCCACCTTCGGCTGGAGCTTGCCGGTGGAGGACGACGGGCCGACGTTGTTGGCTTCGAGCTTCTTGAGGTAGTCGAGCGCGCCCTGATCACCGAGCACGTGCTGGAGTTGCAGCAGGACCGCGGTGCCGTCGCCCGCCTCGCCGGGGGTCGAGTACTGGAGCTTGCCCTTGAGCGACGGGGACAGGAGGTCGTCCCAGGTCTTGGGCGAGACCTGCGGGTTGCGGATGAAGCTGAGGTAGTTGTTCATGATCGCGAAGTAGCGGCCCTGGCCGTCCTTCTGCCCGGCGGCGACCTGGTCGATCCCGGCGGGGGCCGTGGGGGCGAGCAGGCCCTGCGACGCGGCCCGCTGGATGAACGGCGGGAGCGTGACCAGGATGTCGGCCTGGGTGTTGGCCTTCTCCTTCTCCACCCGCGAGGCGACCTCTCCCGATCCGGCGGTCACCGCCTGGACGGTGATCCCGGTCTTGGCCTTGAACTCCTCGAAGCGCTGGGCGTACCAGTCTTCCAGACCGTCCACCGTGTACAGCGTGACGGTCTGGTCGCCGGAAGCGCCACCGGCGGTTCCGCCACACGCGCCCAGGGTGAGGGCGAGCAACCCGGCGAGGGCGGTGGCCGCGAGTTTCTTCATGTCGTCAAAGCTCCTTTAGGACAGCAGGGTGGGGAGATCGCGGACGGATTCGAGGACATGGGTTGCGCCGGCGGCTTCGAATTCCGGCTTCTTCGCCGATCCGGTGAGCACGCCGGCGACGATCGAGGCGCCGGACCGCAGCCCGGTCTGGACGTCCGAAGCGGTGTCACCGGCGACGGCGATCCTGCGGACGTCGGTGATTTCGAGCCGCAACGCGGCCGCGAGGACCAGGTCGGGGTACGGGCGGCCTCGGACGCCCTCGCCCGGGGCCAGCACGGCGTCGGCGAGGCCGCGCCAGCCCAGCACGTCCAGGATCGCGTTCTGCGTGGCCGGCGCGAAGCCGGTGGTGAGCGCGACTTTCACCCCTTGGGCGCGCAGTTCCTGGATCGTCTGCTCGGCGCCGGGAATCGGCTCGCAGTGGCCGTCGGCGACGAGTTTCTCGTAGGCGTCCTGGAAGGCGGTGTTCGCGCGCCGGGCGAGTTCTTCGTCTCCGTCGAGCAGTGCGCGGAAGACGACGATCTTGGACTGCCCCATCGTTTCGACGACGTAGTCGAGCATTCGGGGAAAGCGACTGTCCTCTTCGGACACTCCGGCGGCGGCGATCGCCGCGGTGAAGGCGCGGATCACGAGGCCGTCGTCGGCGACGGTGGTCCCGGCCATGTCCAGGACGACGAGTTCGGTGTTCACCAGGACAGCTCCTCTGCGGTGTCTTCGGCGATGGCGGGGGAACAGGTCATCCCCCGGCCGCCCGGTCCGGTGACGAGCCACGCGTTGTCCGCGACGCGGGCGCGATGCACGATCCGGGTGGTGTCGGTGGTCTGGGCATAGACGCCGGCCCAGCGGCGGGCGATGCGCGGCAGCGGCCGTCCGAGCAGCTCGCCGGCGACCTCGGCCAGGTGGTCGTACGGGTCTTCGGCGGTGTCGAACGAGAACGGCTCGTCGTATTCGTGGGTGTCGCCGATGGTCAGCGAGCCGTCGAGGCGCTGGACCATCAGCAGCTGCATGGCGTTGGCCGCGGCGATCTCTCCCTGGGGCTGGCCCGCGTTGAGACCGTCGAGCGCCTCGCCGCGGTAGGCCGGGTAGTACCGGAAGCTGTCCGCGTCGGCGACCGTGGTGGTGAGGGTTTCCCCGAGCGGCTCGGTCTGCGCCATCTGCAACCGCACCCGGCGGACCGGGGGCCGCCCGGCGAGTTCCTTGACCAGGCCACCGGTCCAGGCGCCGGTGCACAGCACCACGACGTCGCCTTCGTGGGTTTCGCCCGCGTCGTCGACGACGCCGCGATCGGTCAGGTCGCGGATCTCACGGCCGGGCACCCAGGTGTACCGGCCGGATTTCGCCAGCTCGGCGCGCAGGGCGGGCTGAGCGACGCGCGGTTCGACGGCGGCGTCGCGGTCACACCAGAGCGCGCCGAGGAAGTCACCGCGCAGGGCCGGGTTCAACTCCCGGGTCTCGGCGGCGTCGAGGAGCTTGAAGCCGCGGTCCTCCGTGCTCGCGGCCGCGGCCTCGGCGACGGCGAGTTCGGCCTCCGTGCGGACGACGGTGAGTGAGCCGTTCGGCCGGAAGCCGATTCCTTCGACCCGTTCCCCGATGCGCTCCCACAGCACTCGCGCCCGCGCGGCCGTCTCCAGTTCGGGGCCACTGGCGCGGCCGCCCACCCAGACCAGGCCGAAGTTGCGCACGGACGCGCCCCTGGCCTCGGGTTCCCGTTCGATCTGGACGACGTCGTGGCCGCGTTCGACGGCCTGCCAGGCGTGCTGGGTGCCGAGCACTCCGCCGCCGATGATGAGGATTCGCACACCGCAGACGCTCGCCTGCGCGCACCAACGCTCCGTGACCCCCGCCCTAACCGCAGGTGAAGTGCCTCCGAAATGTGGACCAGACCTGTTATATTCGCGTTACATTACTTCGCGTTTCGTCCTCTCGATGCGGTCGTTGAATCCGCAAATACCGCGTTCAGAGGGCCGAATGCGGCAGGTGGCTACTCCACGCGACCCAGTCGGGTCTCGAAGGAGAGCCGGTCGCCACGGAACAGCGACCGGACGCGCTCGAACGGGATCCCGTCGGGACCCCACGACGTCCGGTGCATCAGCAGCATCGGCAGCGCCGGGTTCGTCCCGATCAGCAAGGCCTCCCGGGGCGTGGCGAGCACGGTCTCGACCCGCTCCTCGGCGCCGTCGAAGACGACCCCGAGCCGCTCCCGCAAACAGGCGTAGAGCGACTGTGTGGGATCGAACACATCCATGAGCGTCGGGAATCGCGCGGCGGTGAGATAGGTCGATTCCAGCCCGACCCGCTCGTCGTCGGCGAGCAGCACCCGTTCGATGTGGATGACGTCGTCTTCGGGATCGATTTCCAGTTCCGAAGCCAGTGACGGGCCGGCTTCGCGGCGTTCCAAAGAGATCAGATTCCGGCCTGGTTGAATGCCCTGCCTCCTGAGCCCTTCGGTGTAACTCACCAAGGCGAGCGGCTGGACGAGCTTGGGGCCTGCGACGTACGTGCCGCTCCCCTGCCGCCTGCTCAGCCGCCCTTCGAGCACGAGTTCACCGACGGCCTGGCGGACCGTCGCGCGGGAAACCTCGAATCGTTCGGACAGTTCCCTTTCGGTGGGAAGTACCGCTCCTTGGCCCAATTCGGAGATCACGTCGAGCAGATCGACTTTGACCGCGTAATAGCGGGGAATGCGACCGTGCTCGGGAATTCCGTCCCGGACCGGGCCGTCGGCGGGGGGATGCAGTCTAGGCGAACGCGCTTTCACGATCCAGATCCTAGGCCCGATTCCCCATGCCTGTACTGACCCGAACGAAGTGTTCATGCCACGCTCACACTCGTGGCCGAAAGGGCACCCCCGGCGGGCGTTCAGCCTTCCGGCGGTTCCGGCGGCCGCCGCTCCGAGAGTAAGGGCGTTGGGCACTCCGGCCCACGCCATTCGTCGGCGATCAGGCCCGGACGTCCGTTAATCACCACCATCGGCTGAAAGATCCGAAGAAAGTTGGTTGTCCCGGCGTATGCCCACCTGCTGTAGTCAGTTGGCCGCAGTCAGTCTCCCTGCCTCCACTGTGGACAGCCGGAAGGAATGAACCCTTGAACATCAAGCGTCGGTTCAGCCTGCTCAAAAAGACCCTGATCGCCGTCGCGGCGGCCGGAACCCTGGCGGGTCTCGCCACGGCTCCGCAAGCCGCGGCCGCGCAGCCGCCGTCCACCGACGTGGTCGGTGGCACCCGCGCCGCTCAGGGCGAATTTCCTTGGATGGTAAGGCTTTCCATGGGCTGCGGTGGTGCGCTCTACACCCCGCAGATCGTGCTGACGGCCGCGCACTGTGTGTCGCGGACGGGGGCCAACACGGGTATCACCGCCACCCTCGGCGTGGTGGACCTGCAGAGCACCGCGGCCAAGAAGGTCAAGTCGACCTACGTGTACCGGTCGCCGACCTACCCCACCTCCACCGGTGGTGACTGGGCCCTGATCAAGCTCGCCAGCCCGGTCAGCGGCATCCCGACGCTGCCGATCGCCACCACGACCGCCTACAACAGCGGCACCTTCACCGTCGCCGGCTGGGGTGCCGCGACCGAGGGTGGGGCACAGCAGCGTTACCTCCTCAAAGCCAACGTTCCGTTCGTCTCCGACTCGACCTGCAAGGCGCAGGGCGGCAGCTACGCCGACCTGATCGACAGCGCCGAGATCTGCGCGGGCAACGTCACCTCCGGCGGCGTCGACACCTGCCAGGGTGACTCGGGCGGCCCGATGTTCCGTCGCGACAGCGCCGGTGCCTGGATCCAGGTCGGCATCACCAGCTGGGGCGAGGGTTGCGCGCGGGCGCACGCTCCCGGCGTCTACACCGAGGTGAGCACCTTCGCGACCGCGATCAAGAACGCGGCCGCCGGTCTCTAGTCTCTCGCACGGCATGCCCTGAAGGTCCCCTTCACCACGGCGACGTGGTGAAGGGGACCTTCTCGTTTCAAGGGGCTGCCGTGTCGCGGCGAGGGCAGTTCTCGGCCGCCCTGCCACCGTGTCGCGAGAGCCACTGTGACCCAGCCTCACCTCACCGGCGAAGTCCGTGAAGGCCTCCTTCCCTACCCTGAAGGTAGGCAAGGAGAGATCGGAAGAGCGTCNCGCCCCTGAAGGTAGTGAAGGCCTCTTTCACTACCTTCAGGGTAGGCAAGGAGGCCTTCACGGACTTCGCGGCAACCTCAGCGGGTCTTGTCCAAACGCGACAGTGTCTCTTCGTACCCCGACACCAGCTCCGAGATCACGTCGGCGACCGGGCGCACCCGGTCCATCCGCCCGACGATCTGCCCCACCGGCATCGAGACCACGCTCGGATCGGCCGCGTGGTGGATCCGGTTGTGCGCGTGGGAGACGAGCAGGTTCTGCAGCGGCATCGGCAGCGGTTCGGGCGCGTCCGGCGCGGCCCACGCCTCGGTCCACCGCGTCTTGAGCAGCCGCGCCGGTTTACCGGTGTAGATCCGCGTCCGGACGGTGTCGGACGAACCCGCCGCGACCAGCGCGCGCTGCATCGCCTCGGACTCCCCCATGGTCTGGAGGTATTCCTCGGTGGCGAGCCAGAAGGAACCCATCCACACCCCGGACGCGCCCAGCGCGAGCGCTGCCGCGACCTGCCTGCCCGAGCCGATCCCACCGGCGGCGAGCACCGGGACGCGGTCGCCGACGGCGTCCACCACCTCGGGCAGCAGGACCATCGACGCGATCTCGCCGGTGTGCCCGCCCGCCTCATAGCCTTGCGCCACCACGATGTCGACGCCGTTGTCGACGTGCCGCACGGCGTGTTCGGCCTTGCCCGCCAAGGCCGCGACCGGCACGCCCTTCGCGTGACACTGCTCGATGACGTCCACCGGCGGCGACCCCAGCGCGTTGGCGATCAGCCGGATGGGGTGTTTCAGCGCGACCTCGACATGGGACCGGGCGACCGAATGCAGCCAGCCCAGCACTCCCGCGCGTTCGTCGGTGTCGTCGGGCAGCGGCGGCACCGCGAGATCGCGCAGCGTCCGCTCCACGAAGTCGCGATGCCCCTGCGGGATGTGTTTCGCGAGATCGATCGACGTCCCTTCGGCCGGGATCTTCGCGGGCATCACGATGTCGACGCCGTAGGGCTTTCCGCCGGTGTTCTCGTCCATCCAGGACAGGACGGCGTCGAGCTCGGCGGCGTCGTTGAACCGCACGCAGCCCAGCACGCCGAGACCACCCGCCCGGCTGATCGCCGCGGCGACGTGCTCGGACGGGGTGAACCCGACGATCGGCAGTTCGATCCCGAGCCGGTCGCACAGAGACGTCCGCATGAAACTCCTTACGCCGGTTGAATGGTGATGGGCTCGTGCTCGGCGGCATAGCGCTGTGCCCAGGGATAGTCCGGTTTCCCGCTGGGTGACCGCCCGATCTCCTCGGCGAGCCAGAGACTGCGCGGCACCTTGTAGCCGGCGATCTCGGTCCGTACGTGCGCTTCGAGCGCGGCGACGTCGAGATCCTTGCCGGAGCGCGGCTGGATGACCGCGGCCACCCGCTGGCCGAGCCGGTCGTCGGGGATGCCGATGACGAGCGCGTCGAAGACGTCCGGATGAGACTTGAGCGCGCCCTCCACTTCCTCCGGGTACACCTTCTCGCCGCCGGTGTTCACGCACTGCGACCCCCGTCCGAGCAGGGTCACCGTGAGGTCTTCCTCGTAACGCGCGTAGTCACCCGGGACGACGTACCGCTTGCCGTCGACCTCGACGAAGATCTTCTCGGTCTTCGCGGGGTCCTTGTAGTACCCGAGCGGGACGTGCCCGCGCCGGGCGATCAGGCCGATCGCGCCCGGTTTCGGTTCGACGAGCGCGCCGTCGTCGTCCACCAGGATCGCGTCCTTGCCGAAGTTGACCCGGGGTCCGGCGGAATGATCACTGTCCTTGCTGACCATGCCGATGCCGGTGAACCCGCTTTCGGACGACCCGATCGCGTCGGTGATCACCACGTGCGGGAGCAACGAGAGGAACTCCTGCTTCACCGATTGGGAGAACAGGGCGGCGTGACTCGACACCGCGACGATCGACGACGCGTCGTAGTCGCCCTCGCGGTAGGCGTCGATCAGCGGCCGAGCCATCGCGTCGCCGACGATGGTGAGTACCTGGACCTTGTTGTCCTGCACGGCTTTCCAGACGTCGTGCGCGTCGAACCGCGGGACGAACACGACCGGGCTGCCGGTGAACAGCGCGCCGAAGGCGGCCCACTGCGCGGCGCCGTGGATCAGTGGCGCGGCCGGGAGCCGGACCAGGCTGCCCGACTTGCCCTGTTCGGCGAGCGTCCATTCGTCCGGGACGTACTCGCCGGTGACGAAGTTGATCCCGCCGCCGAGCGCGCGCCAGATGTCCTCGTGGCGCCACAGGACGCCCTTCGGATACCCCGTGGTGCCGCCGGTGTAGAGGATGTAGATGTCGTCGGCGCTGCGCTCGGCGAAGTCCCGCTCGGGGGAGCCTCCGGCGAGCGCGGCTTCGTAGTCCACGCCTCCATAGGACGAGTAGTCGCCGTCGCTTCCGTCGTCGACAACGACAACGTGTTTCAGTTTCGGCGTCTCCGGCAGAACGGCGGCGACCCTGTCCGAATACTGACGCTCGTGGACCAGCGCCACGAGGTCGGCGTTGTCGAACAGGTACCGCAGTTCGCCGTGGACGTAGCGGTAGTTGACGTTGACCGCGATCGCGCGCAGCTTGTACGCGGCGATCATCGATTCCAGGGCCTCGATCGAGTTCCGGGAATAGACACCGATGTGGGATCCGGGTCCCACGCCGTGTGCGGCGAGATGGTGCGCCAGCCGGTTGGCGCGCTCTTCCAGTTCGGCGAAGGTGACCCGCCGATCGCCGCAGACGACCGCGATGCGCTCCGGCACGGCGTCGACGGCGTGCTCGAGTAGATCCGCGATGTTGAGTGCCACTTCCTCAAAGTAGAACATGTTATCGTTCTGGGCAATGGCCGCTCTTTTGACGGAGGTCCCGGTGGGCGAACCGCACGCGCTGGTGGAAAAGATCGAACACACCCTCGTGGTCACGATGAACCGGCCGGAGGCCCGCAACGCGCTCAGCGGCGAGATGCTCGGGATCATGGTCGAGGCGTGGAACCGGGTCGACGAGGACGACGACATCCGGTGCTGCGTGCTCACCGGCGCGGGCGGCGCGTTCTGCGCGGGCGCGGATCTGAAGTCGATGTCGAAGAACTCGCCGTCGGACTCGTTCGAGAAGGGCACGTTCGACCCCAGCCGGATCGAAGGCCTGCTCAAGGGCCGCCGGCTGACGAAGCCGTTGATCGCGGCCGTGGAAGGCGCCGCGATCGCGGGCGGGACGGAGATCCTGCAGGGTACGGACCTCCGGGTCGCGGGCGAGAGCGCGAAGTTCGGGGTTTCCGAGGCGCGGTGGAGCCTGTTCCCGATGGGCGGTTCGGCCGTGCGGCTCCCCCGTCAGATCCCGTACACCGTCGCCGCCGACCTCCTGCTGACCGGACGGCATATCACCGCGGCCGAGGCGCTGGAGATCGGCCTGATCGGCCACGTCGTCCCGGACGGGAAGGCGCTGGACAAGGCACTCGAACTCGCGGGCCTCATCTCCGCGAACGGTCCCTTGGCGGTCCGCGCGATCCTCAAGACCATGCGGGACACCGAAGGCATGCACGAGGAAGAGGCCTTCAAGCTCGACGCCCAGTACGGCATCGAGGTCTTCGCGAGCGAAGACGCGAAGGAAGGCCCCCGCGCCTTCGCCGAGAAGCGCAAGCCCGTCTTCCGGGGCCGCTGATCCCCGCGTTTCGTCAGGGGACGCGGTGACCGGCCCAGTAGGGGTCGCGGAGCTTGCGCTTGTAGAGCTTTCCGTTCGGGTCGCGCGGGAGTTCGGGCAAGTAGTCGACGGAACGCGGGAGTTTGAACTTCGCGAGGCGGGAGGCCGCGTACTCGAGGATCTCCGCGGTCAACTCCTCGGAGGGCTCGACACCGTCCGCGGGCTGGACGACGGCCTTGATCGCCTCGCCCCAGTCCTCGTGCGGGACGCCGAACACCGCGACGTCGGCGATCTTCGGGTGCATCACCAGTTCGCCCTCGATCTCCGCCGGATAGATGTTGACCCCGCCCGAGATGATCAGGTCCGCCTTGCGGTCGTGCAGGAAGAGGTAGCCGTCCTCGTCGAGATGCCCGACGTCGCCGAGGGTGAACAGGTCCCCGACCCGCGCCTTGTCCGTCTTGGCCCGATCCTTGTGGTACTCGAACTTCGAGTCGCCCATCTTCATGTACACCGTGCCGGTCTCGCCGGCGGGCAGTTCCGTGCCCTCGTCGTCGAGGATCTTGATCGTCGAACCCGGCCACGGCAGCCCGACCGAACCCGGCTTCCTGAGCCATTCCTTCCCCGAGATCGCCGTCCCGCCGCCTTCGGTGGCCGCGTAGTACTCGGTGACGACCGGGCCCCACCAGTCGAGCATCCGGCGTTTGACCTCAAGCGGACAGGGCGCGGCGCCGTGGATCATCACGCGCAGCGAACCCAGGTCGTAGGCCGCGCGGACGTCGTCCGGCAGCGCGAGCAGACGGCGGAACTGCGTCGGGACCATGTGACTGTGCGTGACGCGATGCCGCTCGATCAGCCGCAGCATGTCCTCGGCGTCCCAGCGGTCCATCAGCACCGCGGTATGCCCCAGCTGCAGGGAAATCGCGACGAAGTTCAGCACCGCCGTGTGATAGAGCGGCGACCCGCACAGGTGCACGTGGTCGTCGTGCGGCGCGAGCCCGAAGATGCCGAAGAACCACGTCGACGCGCCCGGGACGGAGTCGGGGTCGGCGCCGGTCAGTGGCCGCCGGACGCCCTTGGGCCGCCCCGTGGTTCCCGACGTGTAGAGCATCGGCGAGCCCGCCGTGCGCCGCTCCGGACGTCCGTCGCCCTCGCCGGAGCCGAGTTCCTCGATCCGGCGGAAGCCCTCGACGTCGCCGACGGCGAACCGCCCGCGCTCCGGGATGCCTGCCTCGTCCGCGGCCGCGATCGCGACGTCGGCGAAGCGTTCGTGCGCGAGGAAAGCCTTGGCACCGCTGTCAGAGAGGATGTAGGCGACCTCCGGCCCGACAAGATGCCAGTTGACCACCACGATGTACAGGCCGGACTGGATGGCGGCGAAATAGGCCGCGACGAGTTCGTCGCCGTTGGGCTGCAGGACGACGACCACGTCACCGGCTTCGAGCCCGAGGGCTTGCAGCCCCCGCGCGTAAGCGTTCGCTTTCGCGGCGAGCTCTCCGTATCCGATGGAGCGGCCGTCCGGATCGACGAGTGCGACCCGTTCCGGCTCCCGCGCGGCGATGTTCCAGACCCCTAGTGTCCCGGTGGCAGTCGGCATACCCGCAAATCTAGAACGCGTTCCACTCAAGAGCAACCGTCAGCAAGGCCCAGATGAGCTGCCTTGCCGGAAAATCGAGAACGTGTTTCACTCGAAATGTGAGCGCACCTGAACTCCCGCTGTCGGCCCCGCTCAACGTGGGCTTCGACTACACGCGTTCGGTCGGCCCGGTGCTCGGCCGGTTCGTCAACGCCCTGCGCGAGCGCCGAGTCGAAGGCGTCCGGGGCAGCGACGGCCGCGTCCACGTGCCACCGCTGGAATACGATCCCGTGACCGCCGAGGCGCTGTCCGAATTCGTGCCGGTGGCTTCCGAGGGCGTGATCGTCTCCTGGTCCTGGATCGCCGAACCCGTCGACGGCCAGCCGTTGTCGCGGCCGTTCGCGTGGGCGCTGATCCGGCTCGACGGCGCCGACAGCTCGATCCTGCACGCGGTCGACGCCGGCTCCCCTGCGAGTGTCCACACCGGACAACGGGTCCGGATCCGCTGGGCGGACGAGACCGTCGGCCACATCCGCGACATCGCCTACTTCGTGCCCGTCGACGGCCCCGACACAGAAGCCACCGAGGCGCCTCCGCCGGTCGCGAAACGCGAAGAGGGCGCGCCGGTCAGCGTGGTAATCACACCGATCCACCTGCGCTACGAACATTCCGCGTCACCGGAGGAAAGCCGGTACCTGCGCGGGCTCGCCGAGGGAAAACTGATCGGCCAGCGCTGCCCATCCTGCGAGAAGGTCTACATCCCGCCGCGTGGCGCCTGCCCGACCGACGGCATCCCGACCACCGATGAGGTCGAACTGCCCGACACCGGCATCGTCACGACGTTCTGCATCGTGAACGTGCCGTTCCTCGGCCAGAAGATCAAACCGCCCTACGTGGCCGCGTACATCCTGCTCGACGGCGCGGACATCGCGTTCCTGCATCTGGTCCTCGGCTGCGACGCCGCCGACGTCCGGATGGGCATGCGGGTCCGGGCCGCCTGGAAACCGCGGGACGAATGGTGGACGTCGCTGGAGAACATCGGCCATTTCGAGCCGACCGGCGAGCCCGACGCACCGTACGAATCCTTCGCCCACCATCTGTGAGGACCACCGTGCCAGATGTAGCAGTCGTGGGCTTCGCGCAGGCCCCCAACGTCCGCAGCACCCCGGGCACCACCAACGGCGTGGAAATGCTGGTGCCGATCTTCGCCGAGGTCTTCGAGCGGACCGGTCTGTCCAAAGAGGACATCGGGTTCTGGTGCTCGGGTTCGTCGGACTACCTCGCCGGCCGCGCGTTCTCGTTCATCGCCGCGGTCGACGCCATCGGCGCCTTCCCGCCGATCCACGAATCGCACGTCGAGATGGACGCCGCCTGGGCGTTGTACGAGGCTTGGCTGAAGATCCGGATGGGCGAGGTCGACACGGCGCTCGTCTACGGCTTCGGCAAGTCTTCCGCCGGGCAACTGCGCCGGGTGCTGGCCTTGCAAATGGACCCGTACGTCGTCGCGCCGCTCTGGCCGGACTCGGTGAGCGTCGCCGGGATCCAGGCGAGGCTGGGGCTCGAATCCGGCCTTTGGTCCGAAAAGGATCTCGCCGAGGTCGCCGCGCGCAGCCGCGCGGACGCCGCCGGGAACCCGGCCGCGCAGCTCTCCGGAACGGTCGAGGTCGCCGAGCTCCTGGACGCCCCTTACTTCGCGGATCCCTTGCGGGCCCACGACATCGCTCCCATCACCGACGGCGCCGCCGTGCTCGTGCTCGCGTCGGCCGAGCGGGCCGCGGACCTCGTCGACAGCCCGGCGGTGATCACCGGGATCGAACACCGCGTCGACTCCCCCGCACTCGGCGTCCGAGACCTCACCAAGTCGCCTTCGACGGCGGCCGCCGGGCGGGCGCTCGACCTCGACGGCGTCGAAGTCGCGGAACTGCACGCGCCGTTCACACATCAGGAACTGATCCTGCGCGACGCGCTGGGCCTCGGCGACCAGGTGCGGATCAACCCCTCCGGCGGCGTCCTGACCGGCAATCCGATGTTCTCGGCGGGGCTGGCGCGGATCGGCGAGGCGGCGAACCGCATCCTCGACGGCAGCGCGCGCAAGACCCTCGCCCACGCGACCAGCGGCCCCGTCCTCCAGCAGAACCTGGTCGCGACCTTGGAGGTCCTCTCGTGAAGCACCTCGCCGCCGTACTGGGAACCGGCCAGACCCACCACAAGGCCAAACGCACCGACGTGTCCATGCCCGGTCTGCTCCGGGAGGCCATCGACCGGGCGATGCTCGACGCCGGGACCGGCTGGGACGACATCGACGCCGTCGTCCTCGGCAAGGCGCCGGATCTGTTCGAGGGCGTGATGATGCCCGAACTGTTCCTCGCCGACGCGCTCGGCGCGACCGGGAAACCGTTGCTGCGCGTGCACACCGCCGGTTCGGTCGGCGGCTCGACCGCGCTCGTCGCGGCGTCGCTCGTGCAGGCAGGCGTGCACAAGCGGGTGCTGACCGTGGCCTTCGAGAAGCAGTCCGAGTCGAACGCCATGTGGGGCCTGTCGATCCTGCCGCCGTTCCAGATGCCCGTGGGCGCCGGGGCGGGCGGCTATTTCGCGCCGCACGTGCGCTCGTACATCCGGCGGTCCGGCGCGCCCGGCCACGTCGGCGCGATCGTCGCGGCCAAGGATCGCCGCAACGGCGCCCTCAATCCGTACGCCCATCTGCGGCAGTCCGACATCACGGTGGAGTCGGTACAGGCGTCGCAGATGCTGTGGGACCCGATCCGCTACGACGAGACCTGCCCGTCTTCGGACGGCGCCTGCGCGATGGTGATCGGAGACGAAGCCTCGGGCGACGCCGTTCCCGGTGGCGCGGCGTGGATCCACGCGACCGCGATGCGCACCGAGCCGACCACGTTCGCCGGACGGGACCAGGTGAACCCTCAGGCGGGCCGGGACGCCGCCGCCGCGTTGTGGCGGGACGCGGGCATCACCGACCCACTGTCCGAAGTGGACGCAGCCGAGATCTACGTGCCGTTCTCGTGGTTCGAGCCGATGTGGCTGGAGAACCTGGGGTTCACCGACGAAGGTCAGGGCTGGAAGCTCACCGAAGCCGGCGAGACCGCGATCGGCGGGCGGCTACCGGTCAACCCGTCGGGTGGCGTGCTGTCGTCGAACCCGATCGGGGCCTCCGGGATGCTCCGGTTCTCCGAAGCGGCCAAGCAGGTGATGGGCCGGGCCGGGGACTACCAGGTCGACGGCGCGCGGATCGCGCTCGGACACGCGTACGGCGGCGGTTCGCAGTTCTTCTCGATGTGGGTGGTGGGATCGGCCAAACCGAGCTGAAGGGGCCTTTCCCCGCATGGGACGCGGTGAAGGACGCTTTGGTCGCATCGCATGCGGGGAAGGCGTCCTTCACCGCACGCGTCAGGGGCGCCGGCGCGGCCGGAGGCGTTGCGCGGCCAGGGTCGCGACCACCCCGGTCACCGCACCCACCAGCACCGGCTTGAGCCCGTGCCGGTCCGGTGCGGCCACCACGGGCCGGACCACCACGGGCGGCGGCGGCCGGACCGGATCCGGCGGGGCGTCACGCGCGGTCGCCGTCCAGGCTGTCACGAACACCAGCATCCGGGCCACCAGCGAGATGAAGAAGATCAGGCCGATGATGGAGCCGAACGCGACCCCGGTCGGCGAGTTCCCGATCAAGCGCAGGTAGATCCCACCGGCCTGCTTCAGGAGTTCGAAGCCCAGCGCGAGCGCGACCGCGCCGCGCATCGCGCTGCGGACCCCCACCGGTTTCCGCGGCAGCCGGGTGAGCACCCAGAGGAACACGAGCCAGTTGGCCAGCAGTGCCAAGGGAATCGAGATCGCCGACAGCACGTTGTGCCCCCAAGCGGTGTCGTCCACCCCGGCCAGCCCCAGCAGATACCGGCCGAGCGCGGACCCGGAAATCGTGATGGCGAAGGAGACCAGCAGCGCGCTCGCGAGGCCGAGCAGCGCGAGCAGATCCGCGGCGATCGTGCGCAGCAACGGGAGATCCGACCGGTTCTGGCCCCACAGCGCGGTGAGCGCGTCGCGGAGCGCGTTCATCCAGTTCCAGCCGGAGTACAACCCGATGATCAGACCGATGAGCCCCACGCTGGTGCGCTGCTCCACGAACCCGGTGAGCAGCTCACCCGCCTTGTCACCGAGGGCTCCTGGCAACGTGCCGGTGATCGCGCTCAGCATCGACTCGATCAGCTGCGGCTGGCTGGCCAGCACGAAGCCCGCCACCGAGACCGCGACCATGAGGATGGGCACCAGCGAGAACAGGCTGAAATAGGTGATCGACGCGACGTAGTGGTAACCGCCGTACTCGACGTAGCGGTTCACGGCCCGGGCCACGTGGTCCAGCCAGCGGTAGCGGGCACGCAGCCGCTGCCATTTCGTCGGTGCTTGCTTCTCCCTCACACGCCCATGTCTACCTCAGCGAGGTCACGGCTCGTGGTCAACACGCGATCAAGCGAGCGCGATCAGCTCCGAGCCGTCGTCCTCCGGCAGCGCCGGGCCCGCGGTCGCCAGCACGGTGTTGCCGAGAAAGTCCAGCTCACAGCCGAGGGTGGAGAGGAACGCGGTGTCGGCGGCGTCCCGCCCGGTCGCGATCCGGCACAGGCTCTGCCTCGGCGCGAGGCCGGTGGCGTCGAACACGTACCAGCGGCCGTCGATCGCGGCCTCGAACACGGCGTGGAAGTCCATTGGGGACAGTCCGGGCGCGTAGACCGCCGCGAACCGGGCGGGGATGTCGAGCACGCGGCACAGCGAGATGCAGACGTGCGCGTAGTCGCGGCAGACCCCTTCCCCGGCGAGGTAGGTGTCGACGGCGTCATCGGTCGGCGAGCCAGAACCGACCACATAGGACAGGTGCTCGCGCACATGCCGGACGATCGCCTCGACCTGGGTGCGGGTGCCGGGCAAGCCGCCGAAGCGGGCCAGCGCGAGCCCGCCCATCCGGTCCGAGGGGCAGTACCGGCTGGGCCTGGTGTAGCGGATCAGATCGTCTTGGCCGACCGGTTCGGCGTCGGCCGGATCGAGTGCGCGTTCGGCCCGGTATCGCACGACGTGCTCCCCGGACGGCAGGTCGACGACCTGAGCACGGGTCCGGTGTTCGAACGCCACCTGGCGCGGCGGCGCGGGGTAGGCGAACTCCTCCTGGGCGGCCCCGCCCGCGAGCGCGACCACGAACGCGGCGGGGCCGGATTTCGTGACCCGGAAGGACATTTCGACATCGACCTGAACGTGGGGACCCATGGCCCCATGGTGCCCCACGGCACCGGTTCAGGCGTAGCGGACCTGGTAGTGCTTGATCCCGTTGAGCCAGCTCGACCGGAGCCGGTCCGGCGGGGAGACTTCGGCGATGTCCGGCATGACATCGGCGATGGCGTTGAAGATCAGGTCGATCTCCAGCCGCGCGAGGTTGGCGCCGATGCAGTAGTGCGAACCCGTGCCGCCGAAGCCGACGTGCGGGTTGTCCTCGCGGAGGATGTCGAACTTCTCCGGCTCGTCGAAGTGGTCCGGATCGAAGTTCGCGGAACTGTAGAACATCCCGACCCGGTCGCCCTTGCGGATGTGCTGCCCGCCGAGTTCGGTGTCCCGGGTCGCGGTGCGCTGGAAGGCGACCACCGGCGTGGCCCAGCGGACGATCTCGTCCGGGGCGGTCTTCGGCCGCTCCTTCTTGTAGAGCTCCCACTGATCCGGGTGATCGAGGAACGCCTTCATCCCGTGGGTGATCGCGTTGCGCGTGGTCTCATTGCCCGCGACGGCGAGCAGGATGACGAAGAAGCCGAACTCGTCGGAGGCCAGCGACTCGCCGTCGACGTCGGCCTGCACCAGCTTCGTGACGATGTCGTCCATCGGGCACTTGCGTCGTTCTTCGGCCATGTTCCAGGCGTAACCGACGATCTCCGCGGACGCGGCCAGCGGTTCGACTTCGTACTCGGGGTCGTCGTAGGCGACCATCTGGTTGGACCAGTCGAAGACCTTGAGCCGGTCTTCCTGCGGGATGCCGATCAGTTCGGCGATGGCCTGCAAGGGAAGTTCGCACGCGACGTCGACGACGAAATCGCCGGAGCCCTTCTTCTTGGCCTCGCTGACGATGCGCTCCGCGCGATCACGCAGGGTGTCCTCGAGCTTCGCGATCGACCTCGGCGTGAAGCCCTTCGACACGATCCGCCGCAGCTTCGTGTGCTGCGGGGCGTCCATGTTGAGCAGGACCAGACGATTGGCTTCGAGACTGTCGTCGGTCATGTTCTCGTCGAACCGGATGATCGCGGTCTTCTCCCGGGAGGAGAACAGCTCGCTGTCCCTCGACACCGCCTTGACGTCTTCGAGCCGGCTGACCACCCAATAGCCGTCGTCGCGGAAGCCCGCGGTGTTGTGCGGCTGCGGGTTCCACCAGACCGGTGCCGTGCGGCGGAGTTCGGCGAACTCCTCCAGAGGCAGTCTGGTGGCGTAAAGATCCGGATCGGTGAAATCGAAACCGGCGGGGATCAGGGGAGCGGCCACGGGCTACCTCCTACGCGGTTCGCCAATGAAACACGTTCTAGAGCCGATTGAAGCATACGGCGTTTACCAAGTGAAGAGTTTCAGTGAAACCCGTTAACTCGGCTGCCGCGGATCGCGCGAGCGCAGCATGGAGCGAAAACGGCGACCAGTGATCAAAATCGAGCCGATCCTGCGGCGACTTGCTCAAATCAAGAACGTGTTCTACTTTTCGAAGCAGTGAACAGTATTTCCCAGGAGGCGAACGTGGGTAGTCCGGTGATCGTCGAGGCGGTCCGCACCCCTATCGGCAAGCGCAGGGGCCACCTCGCGGGGCTGCACGCCGCCGAGATCCTCGGCGCGGCACAGCGCGCCCTGCTCGAACGCGCGGGACTGGATCCCGCGCTGGTCGAGCAGGCGATCGGCGGCGCCGTGACCCAGGCCGGCGAGCAGGCGGGCAACGTCACGCGCACCGCGTGGCTGCACGCCGGGCTTCCCGAGACCACGGGCGCGACCACCATCGACGCCCAGTGCGGCTCGGCGCAGCAGGCGACGCACCTGATCGCCGGGCTCATCGCGGCCGGTGCCATCGACGCCGGCGTCTCCTGCGGAGTCGAGGCGATGAGCCGAGTCCCGCTGGGCGCGAACCGCGGTGAGGGCATCGGTACGCCCCGTCCGGAGTCGTGGTCGATCGACATGCCCAACCAGTACGGCGCGGCCGAGCGGATCGCGGAACGCCGCGGGATCACCCGCCACGACGTCGACCGGTTCGGCACCGAGTCCCAGGCCAAGGCCGCCGCCGCTTGGGCCGCGGGCCATTTCGACCGCGAGGTCGTCGCGGTGAAGGCCCCCGTGCTCGGCGAAGACGGCGCGCCGACCGGCGAGACACGGCTGGTCGCCCGCGACCAAGGACTCCGTGAGACGACCGTCGAAGGCCTCGCCAGGCTCAAGCCCGTCCTCGAAGGCGGCGTGCACACGGCCGGGACTTCGTCGCAGATCTCCGACGGCGCGGCCGCGCTCCTCCTGATGGACTCGGACCGGGCCAAGGCACTGGGCCTCAAGCCGCGAGCGCGGATCGTCTCGCAGGCGTTGGTCGGCGCGGAACCGTACTACCACCTCGACGGCCCCGTGCAGGCGACCGAACGTGTCCTGGCCAAGGCGGGGATGTCGATCGGCGACCTCGACCTCTTCGAAGTCAACGAGGCGTTCGCTTCGGTTGTGTTGTCGTGGCAGCGGGTGCACCGGCCCGACGAGGACAAGGTCAACGTGAACGGTGGCGCGATCGCGCTCGGGCATCCCGTCGGCAGCACCGGCGCCCGCCTGCTGACCACGGCGTTGCACGAACTGGAACGCCGGGACGCGAGCACCGCGCTGGTGACGATGTGCGCCGGCGGCGCGCTTTCCACCGGCACGATCATCGAACGGATCTAGCCCAAGCCGACCTCGACCACCGGACCGTTGTCCGGCCTCGCGAGCCGTTTGCTCCCCTGACCCTCCTTCCAGAAGTCGAAATAGATGGTGTCGCCCTCGACCCAGGTCAGCACCGCCTCGGTGAGGTCGAGCCGGAAGACGTGCGCCTCCCCGTCATCGCCCTGCAGGCGGGCGACCTCCGCCGGATCGGTGATCTCGACGGCCTTTCCCGACACCTTCGCGTCCGCGCCGCCCTCGTCGATCGCCGAGGCGGCGTGGATCGCGAACCTGCCGTCGCGCCGCAGATCCTTCGCCTTCATCGCGCCGATCATCGAACCGATCAGCAGGTCCCGCTCACGGAAATCGACCTCACTGCCGCTGACCCGGGGCGAGCCGTCCCGCCGGACCGTCGCCAGCACATGCGACTTCGCCGCGGTGAACCGCTCTTTGATCTTCCCCGCAAGCGCGGGTGCCTCTTCACTGAACTGCTGCCACGTCGCCATGCGGAACAGCGTCCCACCGGGGTCCGACACTTTCGAGCGGTCAGGGCCGCGGCGCCCCCATCGGGTTCGGCAGCGGAATCGCCCCGGCGTCGAAGATGCGCCGGCTCAGCGGGACGGCGATCCGCACGGCTTCGGCGGCCCCGTCCTCGCCGAGTGCTTCGAGCGGGCCGGCGGCGAGACGGTCGGTCTCGTCCTCGATCCGTTGGCGCAGCGCGATTCCCAGGCCGGTGAGCCTCAGATCGCTGTCGAGGATGCCCCGTTCGGACAACCGCGCGACGCTCTCGTCCCACTCGTCATCGGACCAGCCGCGGTTGATCTGGACGACCTCGCGGGTCACCGCTCCGCTGCCGATATTAGTCAGCGTGGTGTCGAGCCCGCGCAGCCCGGCGGCGACAGCGGAGAGCACATGACCGTCCCCGCGGTGTTCGCGCAACACCGTCGCCGCGAGCCACACCCGGCCGGCGGGCGTGGCGGGCCTGGCGACCGAGGACCAGGCGGCGGCGAGCGGCTTGGCCGCGTAATCGCAACCGGCGACGGCCTGGTCCAGCAGATCGGCGAGTTCAGCCAGAGACGCGTCAGCGGGCAAGATCCGGTTCAGGGCTTCCTCGACGGCGGCCATCCGGCTCCGGAGCACGACCGCCGGTTCGGCGTATTTCCACGCGTCGGGCAGGGATCGCGCGACCATCCTCGGAGCGAACCCGAAGAGCATCGCGGTCGCGGGCGGTTCCGGCAGCGGCCCGAGCGGCGCGACCCGGCCGGCGAAGTAGCCCATCCACCAGCTCGGCAGGCCCACCGCTTTGGCCGCGGCCGCCGTTTCCGGGGCGAAGTAGACGACGGCGTGCAGCGGCTCGACCGCTTCCCAGAGACGGCGCTGAAGTGACTTCACGTCTTCATCTTGCCGCGCCGAAAACCGGATGCGACCGAGCGCGGCGTGGTGTGTGATCACGGCATGGCGATCACCGTGGAGAAGCCGGGACCCGACGGACTGCCCGAGGCCGTGGACGCGCTGCGGGAGTGGCAAGCCGAGGGCGTGGCCTGGCAGCTGCATCCCGGTGACCTCGGCTGGTTCTGGCGCTCGGGGGCGGAGGCGACGGCCGCGGCGGTCCGGATCTGGCGCCGGGACGGGCGGATTCTCGCCGTCGGGCTCCTGGACGGGGCCGATCTGCTGCGCCTGACGACCGCACCCGGCGTCCGCCGGGACGAAGACCTGGCGCGGCGGATGGCCGAAGACATCGTCGCGCCGGAACGCGGTGTGCTGCCGGTGGGGAAGGTGGCCGTCGAGGCCCCGATGGACGCGCTGCTCCAGGACGTCCTGCCCGAGCACGGCTGGCGCGCCGACGAACCGTGGACCCCGCTGCGCCGCGATCTCACCGAACCGGTGAAGGCCCCGGACCTGCGGATCGAGACCATCGGGCCGGACGAGTGCCACGTATGGGCGGACGTGATGCGAGGGGCGTTCGACGGTTCGAAGTTCACCCCCGAGAAGTGGCGCACGATGGCGGCGAGTGCGCCGTACGCCGATGGCCGGTGCCTGGTCGGGTACGACGAGCGGGGCGACGCCGTCGCGGCGGTCGCGGTGTGGTCGGCAGGTCCGGGTAAGCCCGGAATACTCGAGCCGATGGGCGTGCACCGGAACCATCGCGGGCACGGTCATGGCAGGGCGATCACCGTCGCCGCGGCGGCCGCGCTCCGGGAGCTCGGCTCGTCGAGCGCGGGCGTGAACACGCCGAGTTCCAACGTCGCCGCCGTCGCGACGTACGAATCGGGTGGGTTCCAGCGGCTTCCCGAGGTCAGGGACCTGGCACGGGATGCCCCGTGAGCGGTAAGGACGGTTAGGGCCAACGGTGTCTCAGGCACCTCTTGAATGTGGCGGCCTTGGTCGTGAGTCCGTGAAGGCCTCCTTCCCTACCCTGAAGGTAAGGAAGGAGGCCTTCACGGACTACGCGATCGCCACCCGCAGCCCCAGCAACACCAGCAGCCTCAGCAGTCACAGCGGCGCCGCGTGAAGGCCCCCTTCCCTCGGCTCAGCCGAGGAAACTCGACCTTCACACCTTCCCGAGTACATGAAGGGGGTGCAGGGGCGAGCAAGGGTGGCGGTGGCGTGGCGAGCATGCCTCGTGAGTGGTAAGGACGGTTAGAACCGTCCTTACCACTCACGAGACGGTACCGAAACCCTAAGCCCCGTAAACGGGTTCAGGCGCCGGCCCCTCCGCCAGCAGCTCCGCCACCACCGGGCCGAGTTCACCCGGTGACCACCGGGAACCCTTGTCCCGTACCGCGCCGTGCCGCCAGCCCTGCGCGATCGATACGCGTCCGCCGTCGACCTCGAACACCCGGCCGGTGACCCCGGACGATTCCTCGCTGCCGAGCCACACCACCAGCGGCGACACGTTTTCCGGTGCCATGGCGTCGAAACCGTCCTCCGGCGCGGCCATGTCGTCGGCGAAGGCGACTTCGGTCATCCGGGTGCGGGCGGCCGGGGCGATCGCGTTCACGGTGACGCCGTAGCGCGCGAATTCGGTGGCGGCGACCAGCGTGAGCCCCAGGATCCCGGACTTCGCAGCCGCGTAATTCCCCTGCCCGACGCTGCCGAGCAGCCCCGCGCCCGAACTGGTGTTGATCACCCGTGCGGCCCGCGTCCGTCCTGCCTTCGCCTCGGCTCGCCAGTACTCGGCGGCATGCCGCGTCGGCGCGAAATGCCCTTTCAGGTGGACGCGGATGACCGCGTCCCATTCGTCCTCGCCGAGGTTCACCAGCATCCGGTCGCGCAGGAAACCCGCGTTGTTGACCAGGACGTCCAGCCCGCCGAAGGTTTCGACGGCCGTCCGCACCAGCGCGGCGGCGCCGTCCCAGGAGGCGACGTCGTCGGTGTTCGCGACCGCTTTGCCGCCGAGCGCCTCGATCTCGTCAACGACGTCCTGCGCCGGCCCGGCCGATCCTCCGCTTCCGTCGATCCCGGCGCCTAGGTCGTTCACCACCACCCGCGCGCCCTCGGCGGCGAACGCGAGCGCGTGCGCCCGCCCGATGCCACGACCGGCTCCGGTCACCACCACGATCCGGCCGTCGGCGATCCCGCTCACACCGGCTCCTTTCGTTCTTTCACCAGGGAATTGGAAGCGGCGAGGAAGGCAGGAACCTCTCCCCCGCCGTGCACGGTCAGGCAGGCGCCGCTGACGTAGGAAGCCAGCGAAGAAGCAAGGAACACCGCGCAGGAACCGATCTCGTCCGGGTCTGCCAACCGTCCTAACGGGACAGTCGCGCCCACCGCGGCGATACCCGCCTCGTCGCCGTAGTGCAGATACGAGTGCTCCGTCCGCACCATGCCGACGTCGAGTCCGTTGACCCGCACCTTCGGCGCCCACTCGACGGCGAGCGACGCGGTCAGGTTGTCGAGTCCCGCTTTCGCCGCGCCGTAGGACGCCGTGCCCGGCGACGGTCTCGTCGCGCTGACGCTGCTGATGTTCACGATGACGCCGCCGCTTTCCTGCTGCTGCATGATCGCGTTCGCCGCACGGGCGACATTCAACGGTGCCAGCAGGTTCAGCGCGACGATCTTTTCGTGGAACCGCGGCGACGCGTTCGCCGCCTCGGCGTACGGCGCGCCGCCCGCGTTGTTGACCACGACGTCGAGCCTGCCGTGCCGCCGGACGACCTCTTCGACGAGCGCGTCGACCTCTTTCGGGTCGCGGACGTCGCAGGAGATGAACGTCGACGCCCTGTCCCCGGCGCGGACGGGCCGCTCGGGTTCGGTGCGCGCACAGGTGACCACTTCGGCTCCGGCGCGCAGAAAAGTCCTGGTGACACCGGCGCCGACGCCGCGTACCCCGCCGGTCACCAGCACCACGGCGCCGTCGAGCCGGAGTTCGAGTGCCATGCCGGGCCTCCTTCACGTCGCTGTACCCGGACCGGACGTCCTGCTAACGTACCAAGCAAGTGCTAGGTTTGGTAGCGGAGAAGGGTGCCCGATGACCGTTTCCACCCACTCACCGGAGCCCGGTATCGCCGTGGTCACGGTCGACGCGCCCCCGGTGAACGCGCTGAGCGTGAAGGGATGGTTCGCCCTCGCGTCCGCCGTCACCGACGCCGGACGCGATCCGGCGACCCACGTGGTGGTGCTGCGCGCGGAGGGCCGCGGGTTCAACGCCGGGGTCGACATCAAGGAGATCCAGCGCGACCCGGGGTACGGCGCGCTGATCGGCGCGAACGAGGGCTGCGCGGCGGCGTTCTCCGCGGTGTACGACTGCGCGGTCCCGGTGATCGCCGCGGTGCAAGGTTTCTGCCTCGGCGGCGGGGTCGGCCTGGTCGGCAACGCGGACGTGGTGATCGCCAGTGAGGACGCGACCTTCGGGCTCCCCGAGGTCGATCGCGGCGCGCTGGGCGCGGCGACCCATCTCGCGCGTCTGGTCCCCCAGCATCTGATGCGGGCCTTGTACTACACGGCCTCCACGATCACCGCGGCTCAGTTGCACCATCACGGTTCGGTCTACGCCGTCGTCCCGCGAGAGGAACTCGACGAAACCGCGCTCGGCGTCGCGCGGCAGATCGCGGCGAAGGACACCCGCGTGATCCGCGCCGCGAAACAGGCCATCAACGGCATCGACGTCCAGCCCGTGCACCGCAGCTACCGCTTCGAGCAGGGATTCACCTTCGAACTCAACCTTGCGGGCGTCTCGGACGGCGCGCGCCAGGAGTTCTTGGACGGTAAGGGGAAGTGATGGCCGACAAGCGGATGACGCCGGACGAGATCGCCGCCGAACTGAAGGACGGCATGACGATCGGGATCGGCGGCTGGGGCTCGCGGCGCAAGCCCATGGCGCTGGTGCGCGCGATCCTGCGTTCTCCGGTCAAGGATCTCACCGTGGTCTCCTACGGCGGCCCGGACGTCGGCCTGCTGGCGTCGGCGGGCAAGATCAAGCATCTCGTCTTCGGCTTCGTCACGCTGGACTCGATCCCCTACGACCCGTGGTTCGCCCGGGCGCGGGAATCCGGGTCGATCACCGTCACGGAATACGACGAAGGCGTTTTCGGCACCGGGCTTTCCGCTGCCGCGCAACGGCTTCCATTTCTTCCGACGCGGGCGGGCCTCGGCTCCGGCGTGACGGATCTGAACCCGTCGTTGCGCACCGTCCGCTCGCCGTACGACGATGCCGAAGAGCTGCTGGCCGTGCCCGCGTTGAGGCTCGACGCGGCCTTCGTCCACCTCAACCGCGCCGACGCCCGGGGCAACGCGCAGTACCTCGGGCCCGATCCGTACTTCGACGAGCTGTTCGCCCTCGCCGCCGAAAAGTGTTACGTGTCCACGGAAAAGATCGTGGAGACGGCCGAGCTCACCGAAGCGGGGCCGGTGCAGAGCCTGCTGCTGAGCCGGATGCTCGTCACCGGGGTGGCCGAGACGCCGAACGGCGCGCATTTCACCACCGCCGTCCCGGACTACGGGCGCGACGAACGTTTCCAGCGTCACTACGCCGAAGCGGCCAAGGATCTCGACGCGTGGCCCGAATTCGTCGACAGGTTCCTGTCCGGCGACGAAGCGCACTACCAGAAGGCCGCCGCCGAATTCGGGGAGTCCGCATGAGTGACATCAGTCGTGCCGAAGTGGCCGTCGTGGCCTGTGCCGAACTGTTCCGCGGCGACGGCGAAATCGTGGTGAGCCCCATGGGTTTCATCCCGTCGCTGGGCGCCCGGCTCGCCAGGCTGACGTTCGAGCCGGACATCCTGCTGTCCGACGGCGAGGCGTACCTGATGACCCCGCACGCCGTCGTCGAAGGCTGGCAACCGTTCCGCAAGGTCCTCGACACCGTGGTACCGCGCGGAAAACGGCATGTGGTGATGGGTGCCAACCAGATCGACGGCGAGGGCAACCAGAACATCTCGGCCATCGGCGACCATTCGCGCCCCAAGAAACAACTTCTCGGTGTGCGCGGCGGGCCCGGCAACACGGCCAATCACCGCACGAGCTACTGGGTCCCGCGGCACAGCAGGCGGGTCTTCGTCGAGCAGGTCGACGTCGTGTCCGGCGTCGGCTACGCCAGGGCACGCGAGGCCGGGCTGCGGCACCATGACGTCCACCGCGTCGTCACCAACCTCGGCGTCCTGGATTTCGGCGGCGAAGACCACGCGCCAAGGCTGCTTTCCGTGCATCCGGGGGTTTCCGTGGACGAGGTCGTCGAGGCGACGTCGTTCCCGCTGGTCACCGACGGGGTCACCGAGTCCCGGCTGCCGACCGAGTCCGAACTGCTCCTGATCCGCACCAGCCTGGATCCGAAGTCCTTGCGGGACAAGGAAGTCCCGTCGTGAAGACCGCGCTGACCGAACTGGCCGGGATCCGGCACCCGATCGTTCAGACCGGAATGGGCTGGGTCGCCGGGCCGCGCCTGGTGTCCGCGACGGCTGAAGCGGGCGGTCTCGGCATCCTCGCGTCCGCGACGATGACCTACGACGAACTGGCGGCGGCCATCAAGGAGGTCAAAAGCCGCACGTCCCAACCGTTCGGTGTCAACCTCCGTGCGGACGCCGAAGACGCCGCGCGCCGGGTCGAACTGCTCATCACCGAGGAAGTCCGCGTCGCGTCCTTCGCGCTCGCGCCGAAGAAGGACATGATCGCGCGGCTCAAGGACAACGGCATCCTCGTCGTGCCTTCGGTCGGTGCGGCCAGGCACGCGGAGAAGGTCGCGGGCTGGGGTGCCGACGCCGTCATCGTGCAGGGCGGTGAGGGCGGCGGGCACACCGGCGGGGTCGCGACGACGCTGCTGCTGCCGTCGGTGCTGGACGCGGTCGATATCCCAGTGGTCGCGGCCGGCGGCTTCTTCGACGGCCGGGGGCTGGCCGCCGCGCTCGCCTACGGGGCGGCCGGGGTCGCCATGGGCACCCGGTTCCTCCTGACGAGGGAAAGCACCGTCCCGGACGAGATCAAGCAGGCGTACCTCGCCCGTGACCTCAACGGCACCGTCGTCACCCGGAAGGTGGACGGGATGCCGCATCGCGTGCTCCGGACGGAACTGGTCGACGCGCTCGAATCCGCCGGTCCGGTGCGCGGGCTCGCCAGGGCCGCCCGGAACGCCTCGAAGTTCCGGAAACTGACCGGGCTGTCGTGGCGCTCGCTGGCCACCGAGGGGCTGCGGATGAAACGCGGCGGCGACCGGACCTGGTCGCAGGTCCTGATGGCCGCCAACACGCCGATGCTGTTGCGCGCCGGGCTCGTCGAGGGCGATCGGAGCGCCGGGGTACTGGCGTCCGGGCAGGTCGTCGGCCTGCTCGGCGACCTGCCCGCGGTCGGCGACCTGATCGAGACGATCGTCGCCGACGCCACCGGCATCCTGCGGCGGCTGGCCTCGGAGTGAGGGTCCGGGCACGCTGTGCTTGACTTCGGCCATGATCTCGGAGAGTCGTTGTCCGGTCGAGGACGGTGAGCTATACGTCCGCAGCACCGGCGAAGGGCCGCTTCTGCTCCTGATCGCGGGCGGGCTGGGCTCGGCGGACACCTTCCGGGCGATGACGAAGCTGCTCGCGGACGACTACACCGTCGTCACGTACGACCGGCGCGGTCACTTCCGCAGCACGGACACCAGTACCGGCCCGGTCAGCGTGCCGAAGCAGGCCGACGACGCCCACGCGGTGCTCCAGCACGTCGGGGGTGCCCCCGCGAGAGTGTTCGGCACCAGCGCGGGCGCCATGATCGGTCTCGACCTCGTGGCCCGTTACCCGGACGCGGCGACCGTGCTGGTCGCGCACGAACCGCCGGCCATCCAGCTGCTGCCCGACGCGCTCGGCTGGCTCGACGAGGCCAACGCCCAGGTCCGGCTCGCGCAGGCGGGCGACCTGATGGGGGCGTTCAAACGATTCACCGACGGTATCGCCGGCGCCGCGCTGCCCGAGCTGCGCGCGATCCGGCTGCCGAACGAGGAGGACTGGAAGCGGCTGTTCGGCCGCGAGCTGGCCGAAATCCTCGACTACCTTCCCGATCTGCGGGCACTGCGGCGGAGCAGGACCGAGATCGTCCCCGTCGCCGGTGTCGGCAGCCGAGGGCACTACCACTACCAGCCCGCGAAGATCCTCGCGCTCGAACTGGGGTTGCCGTTCACGGAGGTGCCCGGCGCGCATCTGGCGCCCCAGCGGAATCCCGCCCAGTTCACCGAAGCGCTGCGCGATCTGCTCGAGGCCTGAAGCGGCGGTGTCGGGGTGGTCGTGAGTGGCGATTCGGGTTCCAACCCGAATCGCCAGATCGGAAGAGCGT
>NZ_CP150484.1:302188-345068 GCF_037997115.1 Amycolatopsis coloradensis | reverse complement strand
TGCTCTTCCGATCTCTTCCTTGCGCCTGGCGCAAGGAAGGGGACCTTCATGTACTTCAGGGTGTGAAGGTCGAGTTTCCTCGGCTGAGCCGAGGGAAGGGGGCCTTCGCGCGCGGCCGCTGTGCCTGCTGTGGTCGCTGGTGTACCTGGGACGAGAGCGCTTACCTTGACCGTAGTGAAGGCCTCCTTCACTACCTTCAGGGTAGGCAAGGAGGCCTTCACGGACACATGATCAGCCGCAGTCAAACCCAGTCAGTAGGTACCTAAGACACTCTTGGCCCTAACCCGAATCGCCACTCACGACCACCTGTACCGAAGGGCCGCCCGCTCAGGGCATCAGCGGCAGTTTCCCGACCAGCTTGTCGATCCGGTTGCGCGGGCCGACGATGCCGATGGCGCAGAAGTCCATCTCCTCGGTCGGGATCTCCTTCATCGTCGCGAGGAAATCGGTGTAGACGCGGATCTGCTGGGCGACGGCGGGCATGTCGGCGACGTGGCAGCCCGGCGAGGCCGCGGCCTTGGTCCGGATGGCCCGGAGCTGCGCGGCGTCGGCCGCCAGCACCGAGCAGCCGGTCCACGGCAGGCCCGAGTAGTGCTCGCCGTTCGCGTCGACCGCTTCGTCCCCCAGCAGTCCGGTCACCGACTTCGCCGTGGCGACGGCGGTGCAGACGGCCGCGTTCGCCGCCCGGCCCGGCGGCAGCTCGCTGTTGACCACGATGACCCACTTCAACCGGGCCGACCGGGTGGACGCGGTCAGGTCGATTTCGTCGGGGGTGAATCCGATGGCCGTACCGTGCTCGGACATTCAGCTGATCTCCTGCTCACTTCAACGGATGAACAAGGTCAAGCTAAGGAGGACGTACGAGTACAGTCCACCGTGTTCGTACTTAATACGGCGAGAGGCGCGAGATGGCGCGACTGGACGAACTTGATAAGGCGATCCTGGCGCAATTGCAGTCGGACGCACGGAAGACCAACCGCGAAGTGGCCGCCGCGGTGGGCGTTTCGCCGACCACCGCGCTGGACCGCACCCGCGGGCTGCGGGAACGCGGCGTGATCCGCGGCGCGCTGCTGGACGTGGATCTGCCGTCGATCGGCCGCGGGGTGCAGGCGCTCATCGCGGTGCGCGTGCGCCCGCCCTCGCGGCGCAACATAGAAGGCTTCCGGAACTGGGTCAACGCGCTGCCCGACCTCGTCGGGCTCTACGTGACCACCGGGACCGAGGACTTCATCCTGCATGTCGCGGTGCCCGACAACGACAGCCTCTACGCCTTCGTGATCGACAAGCTGACCGAACGCCCCGAGGTGGCCGACGTGCGCACCTCCATGGTGTTCGAGCACAGCCGCCGCACCAGGATCACGCCGGTGGACCGGTGAGCCTCAGAGTTCGCGGATGACGCGGGCCGGGTTGCCCGCCGCGAACACCTTCGACGGCAGGTCACGCGTGACGACACTGCCCGCGCCCACCACCACGTCGTCCCCGATGGTCACTCCGGCACAGACGATGACGCCACCGCCGAACCAGACGTTGTCCCCGATGGTGATCGGCGCGGCCGACTCCCAGCGCTGCCGCCGCAGTTCGTGGTCCTCCATGGGATGCAGCGCCGTCAAAAGCTGGCAACGCGGGCCGATCGAGCAGTCAGAACCGATCTTGATCGGCGCGCAGTCGAGCAGGATGGCGTCGTAGTTGAGGAAACTGTTGGCGCCGATCTCGATCAGATAGCCGTAGTCGCACTGGAACCGCGGCATGATCCAGGAGCCCTCGCCGAGCTTTCCCAGCAGTTCGCGCAGAATCGTGTCCCGCTCACCGGTCTCCTCGGCGCCCGTGCCGTTGAACCGGTCGACGAGTGCTTGCGCGCGCCTGCGGTCCGCGACCAGTTCGGGGTCGTTGTCCCGGTACAGCTCGCCGCGCAGCATGCGGTCCTTTTGCTCACCCATGCCGCCAACCTACCGAAAAGCGTCCTGCCGGCGAGCCTCCCGAGGGAAGCCACCGACAGGACGGGTGAATGCTTGCGGAGCGTTCTTCAGTTGTGTCGATCGGTTTCCGGGTAGGGCCGGCCCGGCGGATGGGTGAGGTGTAGGGGGGACCCGCCGGGCCGGAGTATCTTCCTTTCTCTTCGCAGGTTCCTGCTTCCGCTTCAGGGCGTCATTCGCGGCACTGACGGCCTTCGTTGACGCAGTCGACGAGACGGTCCATGATCCGGTCCGGCATCACGTTCGCGAAATCGTCGTGATCGGAGAAGGGGTTGTGGTCCTCTTCGGGGAACGCGTCCACTTTGTACTGTCCGGCGAGCTGGATCCCCCGCGGGATCTGGTAGGTCAGCGAGATGGTGAGCTCCGGGACTGCGGTGAGACCGTTCGCGCATTCGCCGTTCTCGTCGGGATACTTGATGTGATCCCGGTGATTTTCGCTGTCGATGTTGTCGCCGTCGAGACAGCTCGGGAACGTGTGCACCCGCTTGACGTCACTGCCCTCGGGGCAGATCGGGTACTGCTTGATGAGCCTGTTCTCGAAGCCGGTGCAGGTCCAGCTGTCCCGCGCGTTGGCGGGACCGTTCGTGGAGACCTTCGCGTCACCGTAAAGGATCCGGAGGAACTTCGGCATCTCCTTCACCTTCTCCCTGGCGTTGCCCTTGAAGGTGATGTCGACGACCGCGGGGCGCTGGATCTCGCCGTCGTTGCCGGCGAGTTCGTTGTCCGCGTTCGGCTCGTCCGACTGCACCTGCTCCTGGTCGTTCCGGTCCCGGCGATTCCGTTCGCCGTCGCGGCCCTGCTGTCGTCCGGCTTCTTCCTCGGTATCGATCCGCACCACCGGCCAGAAGTACGTCGACTCGTCGCCGTTGCGACAGGTGGTGCCGGCGCCCAGCAGGCTGTCGTTGTCCGAGTTCGCGTTCGTGGAAAGGTTTCCGACGTAATCGTGCAGATGCTGGGCACCATTGCGGACACCCGGCTGCGCGATGAAGTTGTCGGGATTGAAATGCCCGTTCTCGTTCCGGCCGCAGTCGACGGTGAACGAGCCGGTGGAGGCGTTCCGGCCCGGCTCCGGCTTGTCGACGTTCGGCCTGACCTCGGTGATGTCGACGAACTGCGACTTGTCCACCTCGTCCGCGGCGGCGCGTTCGGGGTCGCCGGTCGTGGTGGACACCACCAGACCGCCGACCGCGATCGACAAGCCCAGCAACGCGGTCGCGATCTTGGTCCTGCGGGCGATCCGATGGCGCCCTTGATTTCGTGCCATTAGCTGCTCACCTCATTCTTTTCCGGGCACGCCGATCACTCGAACCCGGGCATGAGCCACGCATTTGTCGAATACGCCGATTACCGCATTCGTGGCGAACCCTTCTGTTCGCCCGCCGATTCAGATCCGGCTACTGGGGAATACGGCGCCCGCCGAGGATCGGTTCAAAACGCGATCCGGCCGTTATCTTTCCGTTATAAGACTACCGGCGCACGATGGCGAGCACGGTGCCATCCCGCTTGTGAACCTCGAAGCGTTCGATGTCGGCCTTCCGCAGCGCCGTCGAACCGCCGATGACGAGGGGAGCAGGGGAACCGGGGACACCGTACCCCTTGGCCGGCACGCTCCAGTTGTTGACGGCGTAGGCCTCTCCGCCGCGGGAGTAGGCGACAAGCTGGCAGGTCATCGGGCCGACGAGGCCGCGCAGTTCGAGTTCGACGGCGCTGCCCCACTCCTTCTCCTGCACCGTGACCTCGGCGGCGACCGCGTTGCCCGCCTCGGACCAGCCGAACGGGGCGGCGCCGCCGTCCGGACCCGTCTCACGTTCCCGCGACGACGACGGAGGCGGCGGCACCACCGACGTGACGACGGTGGGCGCGGCCTGGGTCACGACCGGTTCACGGTCGGTGAGCGAAAGGACGGCGAGCGGTCCGCCGACGACGAGCACGAGTACGGCGGCGGCCGTGGCGAGCCGGATGACCTTACGGCGACGGCCCGCCTTGGCCGCGTCCGCGAGCAGCATCCGCAGCACCCGCGGGCCCGGACCCTTCACAGGCGGATCCGGCCAGCTCTTCTTGACCATGTCGAGAATGTCGGGCAGGTGGTACATCTCCACCAGCTCGACCTGACACTCGGGACACTCCAGCAGATGCGCTTCGAACCTGGCGTGATCCTCCTCGCCCAGGACGCCGAGCACGTAGGCGGCGATGTCCGTGTGGACAGCTCCGGACACCTCGCTCACCCCCGCTCCTGCAGCGCCCTGCGCAACGCGCGCACAGCGTGGTGGATCCGCGATTTCACCGTACCCGGCGGAACCCCGAGCGTCGCCGCGACCTCGTTCACGGTGCGGTCACGAAGATAGGTCTGCTGAACGGCCTCGCGTTGTTCCGGGGAAAGATTGCGCAGGGCCTCGTAAACGATCATGGCCGCGAGCGTCTTCTCCGATTCGTCCGGCACTCCGATCGAATCCGACTCCAGTTCCTCCACCTCTTGAGGGCGGGCGCTCCGGCTCCGCCAGCCGTCGATGACGATGCGCCTGGCCACGGTGAACAGCCAGGCGCGCAGCATTTCCGGCTGCCGGTCGAGTTTGCCGGCGTTGCGCCACGCCTTGATGAGCGTCTCCTGGACCACGTCCTCGGCCCACTGGCGATCGTGGCCGGTCAGCTTCAGCACGAACGCCATCAGGCTGGATCCGAACTCCTGGTACAACGCCCTGATGAGGTCGTCATGCCCGTTCGACGCGGGTTCATGATCGACGATTGGCTGCAGTATCCGAGAGTGGCGTCCCACGCGGCACATCTTTGTGGGCTCAGGGGCGATAAGTCCAGCACCAAAACCGTTCCGGCCAGGTTCTCCGAGCGTGGGAAAGTTTTTTGAACCGTTTCCCGCTCGTGACCGTATCCCCTACCGAAGACCCCGACCCGGCGCTGTCCCCCGCATCGCCGAATCCACTGTGGATCATGACTGTCCACAGTGGACTTAAACCTGCCTGCAAGCCATCTCCCCGCGGTGATGGCGTTCTCCTCTGGCCCCGACAGGAGGATTTCCGTGAACCCCGTGTCACGCTCGGTCATACCTCTGACTCTCACCTTGGCCGCGGTCGCGCTGGCCTCGGCCTGTACCACCGGTACCGCGGGACCGAACGGCTCTCCCGGCGCGGCCTCGACCGCCGGTACCGGGCAGATCCCGGGAATGCCCGACCCCGCGGCCGAACCCGCCCCCGGTGTCACGGCGGCGATCCTGTTCGACCTCGGGCCGATCGTCACCGACACCAACGGTTTCACGCTTTACCGCTACGACAAGGACACGGTGAATCCGCCCAAGTCGAATTGCACCGAAACCTGTTCTCGGACCTGGATTCCCGCCAAGACCGGCGGCGACCTCGAGGTCACCGGGATCGATCGCGCTCTGGTCGGCAGCGTGACCAGGGAAGACGGCACCGAGCAGATCACGCTCGGCGGCTGGCCGCTCTACCGCAACGCCAACGACGCGATGCCCGGCAACACCGGCGGGCAAGGTGTCGACGACGCATGGTTCCCCGCCAAGCCGGACGGCACGAAAGTGCTGCTCACCGCGGACACCTGGCAGGCCGATGACCTCGGCATCTGACCTCCCCAGACCCGTCCGCCCGCTGCTCGTCCTGCTGATCACGGCCGTGGTGAGCCTGTTCGGCCCGGTCGGCGACGCGCACGCACAGGACCTGTCCGCGGCGGACAAGAACCTGATCGTCAACGTCAAACTGGCCGGGCTGTGGGAAATGCCCGCCGGGATGTGGGCGCAGGAACGCGGGAAGAGCAAGCGGACCCGCGAAGTCGGCCGGACGTTGATGATCGACCACGGCAGGCTCGACACCGCGACGCACGCCATCGCCGACCGGTTCGGCATCGCCCTGCCGTCCGAGCCGTCGGATCAGCAGTCCGCGTGGCTCGGCGAGATGAAGGCCGCCCGCGACGACAGCGAGTTCGACCGTATCTTCGCCAATCGGCTCCGGTACGCGCACGGTGTGCTGTTCCCCGTCATCGCGCAGGTCAGGGCCGGTACCCGCAACGACGTCGTCCGTGACTACGCCACCACGGCCAACCAGGCGGTGCTGCGGCATATGACCCTGCTGGAGAGCACCGGCGTCGTCGACCAGTCGCTGATGCCGGAAGCCCCGGTGCCGCAGTCGAATTCGGCCAACGCCGCGATGGACGTCGGCTTCGGCGACCTCGCGCTCGGCCTGCTGCTCGCGGTGGTGCTCGGCGGCGGACTGTTCTTCGCCGTCCGGACCCTGCGCGGCAAGAACACCCGGACCCGCGACCGCGCGGCCACCACCGAACCCGATCCGGTTCCCAGTGCCCCAGGAGAGATCAATGTATGACCAGTGGTCCGAGGTGGTGATCGTGCTGACCCAGAAATCGGACACCGACCCCGGCATCAAAGGCATGGCGCAGACCTCCGCCCGGATCTCGTACGGCTTCATGTGCCTCACCCTGTGCTGGGGCGTGCTCACCGCGACCGGCTGGATCAAGTCGCTGACCGGGCGGAAGGCACTGCGCAACTCGCATATGGTGCTCGGCATCCTGACGTTGTCGTTCGGCGTCGTGCACGCGATGTCGTTCCTGTTCCTGCCCGACGGATTCACCCTGGCGCAAGTCACGATCCCGCTCCTGCCGGGCACCCTCGCGCGGCACGAACTCGGCGTCATCGGGCTCGAGGTCATGCTCGCCGTCGCGCTCACCGGCGGCATCAGCCGCTTCAGTTCCTACCGGCGCTTTCTGTGGATCCACCGGCTCGCCTATCCGGCGGTCGCGATCACCACGCTGCACGCGTTCTTCGGGGCCATGGCCAACGGGCATCTGGGCCTGCTGTGGTTCGGCGGGATCACGCTGCTGGTCCCCGCGGTGCTGCTGACCGCGCTGCGGTTCACGCCGGCCCGGTACCTGGAACGGCTGGGCCTGGTCGAAGAACTGGTCTGACGACTTGGAGAACGAACAATGATCTTCGGAAGCATCCGGCGCGGCACTCGCGTCAGCGTCGACAACGAGCGGTGCGAGATCTTCGGCTTCTGCGAGATGGAGGCGCCGTCCACGTTCAAGATCGGACCGGACGGCAAGCTCCGCATCCGCCGGATGGTCGACCGGGACGGGCTGGACCAGGCCATCTCCGCCGCCCGGCTCTGCCCGAAACAAGCCATCAGAGTCAAGGGAGAAGGAGCGTACGACGATGAGTGACGGAGATCGGATCGTCATCGTCGGGGCGGGCGTCGCCGGCCTCCGCTCGGCGGAACGGTTGCGGGAACTCGGTTTCGACGGCGAGATCGTGCTGGTCGGCGACGAGCCGCGGAAACCGTACCACCGGCCGATGGTGTCGAAGGAGCTCATCACCGGCGGAGTGAAACCGGTGGCCGCGAGCCTGGAGCCCTACGTCGACCTGGACGTCCACTGGCGGCTCGGCACCCGCGCGACCTGGCTCGACAGCAAGGAACGCACCGTCCACCTGCCGGGTGGTGAATCCCTGTGGTACGACGGGTTGATCATCGCGACCGGCGTCTACCCCCGGCATCTTCCCGGCTCGCCGCGCCACGACCCCCGGGTCCGCGTGCTGCGGACCGTGGAGGATTCACTGGCCGTCCGGCGGGCCTTGGGGAACAGCAACAAGTCCGTCGTGGTGATCGGCAGCGGCCTGATCGGGAACGAGTTCGCCGCGTCGATGCGGTACATGGGCCGGGACGTCACGCTCATCGGCCACGCGAAGGCGCCTTTGCACCGCTTCGGGGAGCGGATCGCGTCGGCGCTCACCAAGGAACATCAGCACCATCGCGCCAAGCTGGCGATGAACACCGAGGTGCGGAACTGGATCAGCACCAAGGAGACGGTCGGGCTGCACCTGACCAACAACCAGTTCCTGGTGGCCAGCTGCGTGGTGCTCTCGATCGGCAGCGTGCCCGCCGTGGACTGGCTGCGCGGCTCGGAGCTGACCATCGACGACGGTGTGCTGTGCGAATCGACCCTCTTCGCCGTCGGGGCGGAAGACGTCGTGGTCGCCGGCGACGTCGCGAAATGGCCGAACCTGCGGATCGACGAGACCCCTCGACGGGTCGAGCACTGGATGAACGGCGTCGAATCCGGGCGCGCGGCGGCGGAAAGCCTGATGCTGGGCCGGGACAACGCGCGGCCGTACACGCCACTCCCCCGCGCCTGGTCGTCCCTGTACGACGCGCGGTTGCAGACCGCCGGGATGCCGTCGCTGGGCAAGGACACGATCGAACTCTCCGACGGGGTCACCGGTTTCGTCCGCGACGGCAGGCTGATCGGCGCGGCGGGCTGGGACCGGCCGAAGGCGATGATCCACTGGACCGCCGAACTCGACCGGCGGCTGCCGGTGCCCGAGCCGGTGTTCCCCGCCCCCGCCGCTCCTTCGTTCGCGGCGACGCCGATCGGGGAGGACATCCTGGCGCCGTTCGAGCGGGACTTCCTGTCCGAGACCCCGACCGAGGCCGTTCCCGCACCGGAAAGGATGCCCTGGGCTCGCGTTCCCGCCGGGTGACCCGGGATCGCGAACGGACCGGGGCCGCGCGCGGCGGCCGCGGTCCCCTCGGGTGGCGGTGGGCAGCCACGCCTCCGCACCCACCGCCACCCCCTGGGGACGCCGGGAGGTAACCGGGACCGACGGTGATTCGGGCTCCACCGGGTACCGCCCTCCAGGCTCCCCGCTTCCGGTCGGGGCCCTTCCAGGCTTGACTCACCTGGAAGGGCCCCGATCCATGGCCTGAGCCATGGGGGCTTTCCGCCGCAAGTGTTGTGCCAGGTGGTCGGTCCGTGAAGGCCTCCTTGCCTACCCTGAAGGTAGGGAAGGAGGCCTTCACGCGCAGCCGCCGTGAAAGCGTCCTTCAGCTCACGGTGCCTTCACCACCACGGTGTCCTCCGGCCCGACGACACGCCCATCCGCAGCCCGGATCTCCAGCTCCCGCAACGGAAGCCCGCCGTCGCGGTCCACCAGTTCCGAACGCGGCTCCCCCTTGCCGAAGAAGTGCGCCTCCCCCCATTGCCGCAGAGCGACGATCACCGGGAACAGGTCCCGCCCCTTCGGCGTCAGGACGTACTCGCTGTACGTGCTCCCGTCCGAAGCCGGGACCAGGTCGAGCACGCCGTGTCCCACGAGCGCCCGCAGCCGCGCGGACAGGATGTTCTTCGCGACGCCGAGGCTGCGCTGGAACTCCCCGAAGCGGCGGACGCCGTCGAAGGCGTCGCGCACGATCAGGAGTGACCACCAGTCGCCGATCGTGTCGACCGAGCGGGCCACCGGGCACGGGGCTTCGTCGAACGTCGTCCGCTTCACCATGGTTGCATCTTACAACCGTAGTGGTCTACCGTCCCAGTGGTAGCAATTTGAAACCATCTGGAGGGTTCGTGCACCGCGGTGTCGTCCTGTTGTTCGCCGTGGCCGCCGGGACGGCCGTCGCCACGATCTACTTCGCGCAGCCATTGCTCGTCACGATGGGCGCCGACCTCGGCATCGCCGCGTCGACCGTCGGCGGCATCGTCACGCTCACCCAGCTCGGTTACGGACTCGGCCTGTTCCTGCTGGTCCCGCTCGGTGACTTGCTCGACCGGCGGCGGCTCGTCACCGGCCAGCTGGCCCTGCTCGCGATCGCCGAACTCGTCGCCGCGACCGCCGCGAACGGTGTGGTGCTGTTCGCCGGCATGGCGGCGATCGGTGTGCTCGCGGTCGTCACGCAACTCCTGGTCGCGTTCGCCGCGTCGCTGGCGGAGCCTGCCGAACGCGGGCGTGTGGTCGGCCTCGTGACGACCGGCGTCGTCCTCGGGATCCTGCTCGCGCGCACGGTGTCCGGCACGCTGGCCGACCTCGCCGGCTGGCGCGCGGTGTACGTCGTGTCCGCGGCCGTGACCGTGCTGATCGCGACCGTGTTGTATCGCGTCCTTCCCGCCACACCTGGGGGAAAGGCCATGAACTACGGGCGGCTGCTGCGTTCGACGTGGTCGCTTTTCGTCGAGGAGCCCGTCTTCCGGACGCGCGGCACGCTCGCACTGCTGATCTTCGCCGCCTTCGGCACCTTGTGGAGTTCGGTCGCCCTGCCGCTCAGTGAAGACGGCTTGTCGCATACCGCTATCGGCGCGTTCGGGCTCGCCGGGGCCGCGGGCGCGCTGGCGGCGGCTCCCGCGGGGCGGCTCGCCGATCGCGGCCGCGCGCGCTTGACGACCGGCCTGGCGCTGGGCCTGCTCGTCCTTTCTTGGATACCGCTGGGTTTCACCCGCTCCTCGTTGTGGGCGCTGGCGGCGGGCGCGATCCTGCTCGACCTCGCCGTCCAGGCCGTGCACGTCACGAGCCAGACCCTGATCTACCCGCTCCGGCCGGACGCCGGGAGCAGGCTGATCGGCGGGTACATGATCTTCTACTCGGTCGGCAGCGGCCTGGGCGCCATCGGCTCGACCGCCGTCTACGCCGTCGCGGGCTGGAGCGGCGTCTGCCTGCTGGGCGCGGCGTTCAGCGCATCGGCGCTCGGCGTGTGGAGTGTCAAAGCCGCTCGATGATCGTGACGTTCGCCGTTCCGCCACCCTCGCACATCGTCTGCAATCCGTAGCGCCCACCTCGCCGCTCGAGTTCGTGCAGCAGCGTCGCGAACAGCTTCGTGCCGGTCGCTCCGATGGGGTGGCCGAGCGCGATCCCGCCGCCGTTCACGTTGACGCGGTCCGGATCCGCGCCCGTCTCCTCGATCCACGCCAGGACGACACTCGCGAACGCTTCGTTGACCTCGAACAGGTCGATGTCGTCGATGCTCAGCCCGGTCTTCCGCAGCGCGTGCGCGGTCGCCGGGATGGGCCCGGTCAGCATCCACACCGGATCGGCCGCCCGCACGGAAAGGTGGTGGATCCTGGCGCGCGGGGTGAGACCGTGTTCCTCGACGAACTTCTCCGACGCGATGAGCGTCGCGCTGGCGCCGTCCGAGATCTGGCTGGCCACGGCCGCGGTGATGCGCGAACCCTCGCTCAGCGGTTTCAGCCCCGCCATCCGCGCCAAGCTGGTGTCGCGCCTGGGCCCCTCGTCCAGGGCGGCACCGGCGAACGGTGCGGTCTCGGCGGCGAACCGGCCTTCGTCGATGGCCGCGATCGCCCGCTGATGACTGCGGAAGGCGAACTCCTCCATCGCCTCACGGGTCAGGTCCCAGTGTTCGGCGATCATGTCGGCACTGCGGAACTGCGAGACCTCGACGCTGCCGTACCGCTCCTGCCAGCCCTTCGAGCCGGAGAACGGGTCTTCGAAGCCGTACTCGCGTCCGGCCAGCATCGCCGCGCTGATCGGGATGGCGCTCATGTTCTGCACGCCGCCGGCGAGGACGAGATCCATCGTCCCGGACAGCACCGCCTGTGCGGCGAAGTGCACGGCCTGCTGGCTCGAACCGCACTGCCGGTCGATCGTCACACCCGGCACGTGGTGCCCGAAACCCGCCGCGAGCCACGCCGTACGCGCGATGTTCCCGGACTGCGGCCCGAGTGTGTCACAACAGCCGAGGACGACGTCGTCGACCAGGTCGGCCTCGACGCCCGCGCGTTCGACGACGGCCTGGATGACGTGGGCGCCGAGGTCGGCGGGATGGACGCCGCTGAGGGCTCCCCCGCGTTTGCCGACGGGGGTCCGGACCGCGTCCAGGACATAAGCTTCAGCCACGCCGCCTCCTCTTGGTCGCGATTCCGTCCAGCAGGATCCCGAGGTACTGCTGCGCGACGTCGTCCGCGCTCAGCGTGCCGCCGGGGTTGTACCAGCGCACCGCCACCCAGACGGTGTCGCGGATGAACCGATAGGTCAGTTCGACGTCGAGGTCCTCGCGGAACACGCCCGCCGCGATGCCGTCGGTGAGGATCCCGTTCCACAGCTTGCGGAATTCGGTGTTGCGGTCGTTGAGGTAGCCGAACCGCGGCAACTGCATCAGATGCTTCGCCTCGGACTGGTAGATCGCCACCTCGGCGGGCCGCCGGTGAATGGATTCGAACGACGCCACGACGACGGCTTCGAGTGTTTCCCTCGGGCCCTTCCCTTCCGCGACGATCTCGGCGTAGGCGCCGAAGAGTTCGTCGAGGAATCCGGTCAGGATCTCGTCGGCCATCGACTCCTTCGAGTCGAAATGGTGGTACAGGCTGCCGGACAGGATGCCCGCCGCGTCCGCGATGTCCCGCACGGTGGTGGAGACGTAACCCCGCTCGGCGAACAGCTTCGCCGCCAGGGCGAGCAGTTCGGCGCGGCGGGACCCTGGACTGGCTTTCATCGGTACCTCATCGTGTGGTGGTGAACCCGCGACCGCGATCGACGTCGGCAGGGCGCTAGATGGTAAGTCATGTCACGTCGAGCCGAGAAGGCGCCCTGCCGGCGCGATCGCGGGTTCACACGTGTGGTCACTTTCCCGAGTTTCACCTCTGCTCCGCCAACAGGTCTCACGCATGCTGGGAACTCACGGACACGACCTCGCCGGTGAGGTACGACGAGTACTCACTGGCGAGGAACACCATCACATTCGCCACTTCCCAGGGTTCCGCCGCCCTCCCCGAGACCTCGCGCGCGGTGAGTTCGGTGAGCAGTTCCTCGCTGGTCACCTTGGCCAGGAACGGATGCATCGCCAGGCTCGGCGCGACGGCGTTGACCCGGATGCCGTGTTCGGCGACGTCGACGGCCGAACACCGGGTGAGCGCCATGACCCCCGCCTTCGCGGCCGCGTAGTGGGCCTGCCCGGCCTGCGCGCGCCACCCGATCACCGACGCGTTGTTGACGATCGCCCCGCCGCCGCCTTGGGCGATGAACCGGTTCACCGCGGCCCTCGTCGCGCGGAACGTGCCGTTGAGGGTCACGTCGATGACCCGCGCCCATTCCTCGTCGGTCATGTCCACAATGGACCTTGTGCCGCCGAGCCCGGCATTGTTGACGAGCACGTCGATCCGGCCGTGGTGCGCGGCGGCTCCGTCGATGAGCGCTTGCACTTGATCCTCTTGTGTGACGTCACAGGGGATCGCGTGGACGTCGCCCAGCTCGGCCGCCTTTTCACCGAGGCGCCGCTCGTGCCAGTCACTGATCACGACGCGGGCGCCTTCCTCCAGCGCGCGTTTCGCCACCGCGGAACCGATCCCGGTGCCTGCCGCCGCCGTCACCACGACCACCTTGTCCCGCAGGAGGTTCGCCCCCTCTGGGTATTTCGGCACCGGGATCACGGTCGCACCTCCCTTGGCAGGCCGAGCACACGCTCGGCGATGACATTGCGCTGGATTTCGTTGGAGCCGCCGTAGATGGTGTCGGCGCGAGTGAAGAGGAAGAGCCGTTGCCAGGCGTCGAGACCGTCTTCCGCGAGCACGCCCCGCGCGCCGCGGACGAGCATCGCCAGCTCCCCCAGGTCGCGATGCCAGTTCGCCCAGACCAGTTTGGACACTTCGGCCGCACCGGGCGACGAGTCGCCGAGGGTGCGGATCGCCTGCGCCCGCATGACCTCCAGGCCGACCCAGGCGCGGTCGATCCGTTCGGCGATCACCGGATCGTCCGGCGCGATCTTGGTGAGTTCCTCGAGTTCCCGGCGGAAACCGACCTGTTGCCCGAGCGTCGCGACACCGCGCTCGAACGCGAGCGTGCCCATGGCCACCCGCCAGCCGTCGCCGGGTTCGCCGACGACGAGATCCTTCGCCGTGCGGGCACCGTCGAAGAAGACTTCGTTGAACTCCGAGGTCCCGGTGAGCTGCCGGATCGGCCGGACCTCGACTCCGGGCTGCCGCATCGGGACGAGCAAATAGGACAGTCCTTTGTGGCGTTTCGAACCGGGTTCGGTGCGGGCCAGCACGAAACACCAGTCGGCCACCTGCGCGAGCGACGTCCACACCTTCTGGCCGTTCAGCACCCACTCGTCGCCTTCGAGGGTCGCCGTGGTCGACACGGCGGCGAGGTCGGATCCGGCGCCGGGTTCGGAATAGCCCTGGCACCACAGTTCCTCGACGGCCACGATCGGCGGCAGGAAACGCTTTTGCTGCTCCGGCGTGCCGAAAACGATCAGGGTCGGGCCGAGGAGTTCCTGCGCCAGGTGACTGACTCGCGCCGGCGCACCCGCTCGCGCGTACTCCTCGTGGAAGACGACCTGCTGTTCGAGGGTCGCGCCCTGACCGCCGTGTTCGACCGGCCAGCCGACGCAGGTCCAGCCCGCCGCGGCGAGCCGCCGCTCCCATTCCACGCGTTCGTCGAAGGCCTCGTGCTCCCGGCCGGGACCGCCCAAACCGCGCAGTTCCGCCGGCAGGTTGTCCGCCAGCCAGGTGCGCACACGGTCACGGAAACCGCCTTGGGCCACGCCTGCCTCCTCTAGCCAAACCAGAGCCTGCTGCGTAGGCTACCCTACCAAGCACTTGCTAGGGAGACTTCGATGACTGAAGGAACCATCCCGGCGGCGCTCGACAGGGCCGCGGAGCACTTCGCCGCGCGAGAAGCGCTGGTCGACGGCGAAGTCCGGCTCACCTATGCCGAGCTCGCCCGGCGGGTGCGCCAGGCGGCGCGGTTCTTCGAGGGCCACGAACGGGTCGCGATCTGCTCCCCCAACACCTGGCACTGGGTCGTCGCCGGGCTCGGCGCGCTGTACGCCGGAGCGACGCTGATCCCGGTCAACACCCGCTTCACCGCCCGCGAGACCATCGACGTCCTCGCACGCGCGAAGGTCTCCGCACTGGCGATCACCGGCACGTTCCTCGGCACGGACCGGCTGGCGGATCTCGGTTCCGCTCGCCCGGGCACCGTGGTGCGCATCCCCGTCGAAGGTGCCGAAGAACCCGTCGACGGCATCACGGAATGGGACACCCTCGCCGGTCTCGACGGCGATTTCGTCAGTCCCGCGCAACCGGGCGACGTCAGCGACATCCTGTTCACCTCCGGGACCACCGGCCGCAGCAAGGGCGCGATGAGCAGTCACCGGCAGGCGCTGAGCGTCGCCGAGGCCTGGGGCGAGTGCGGTGGCCTGACCGAGGAAGACCGGTACCTCGTGATCAACCCGTTCTTCCACAGCTTCGGGTACAAGGCGGGGATCCTCGCGGCCGTCCTGCGTGGCGCGACCCTGTTGCCGCAGCGCACCTTCGACGTCCGGGAAACCTTGCGCCTCATCGAAAGCGAGCGGATCACCGTGCTCCCCGGCGCGCCGACGATCTACCAAGTGCTGCTGGACACGCCGGAACGCGCGAACCACGATCTCTCCAGTCTCCGGCTCGCCGTCACCGGCGCCGCCACCGTGCCGGTCACGCTCGTCGAGCGGATGCGGACGGATCTGGACTTCGACACCGTGCTCACCGCGTACGGCCTCACCGAAGCCGTGGTGGCCACGATGTCCCGCCCCGAGGACGACGCCGAACTGGTCGCGAACTTCTCGGGCCGTGCGACGGCGGGCTTCGAGGTGAAACTCGGCGAACACGACGAAGTCCTGCTCCGCGGCCCCAACGTCATGCTCGGCTATCTCGACGATCCGCACGCCACCGCGAAGGCCGTCGACGCCGACGGCTGGTTGCACACCGGCGATGTCGGCGTGCTGAACGAACGCGGGTATCTGAAGATCGTCGACCGGATCAAGGACATGTACGTCTGCGGCGGGTTCAACGTCTACCCGGCGGAGGTCGAGCAGGTGCTGACCCGCTTGGCCGGTGTCGCCGAAGCCGCCGTCGTCGGCGTGCCGGACGATCGGCTCGGCGAGGTCGGCAAGGCCTTCATCCGGCTCGTCCCCGGAGCCGTACTGTCCACTGAGGACGTTCTGACCCATTGCGAAGGCCGGTTGGCCAATTACAAGACTCCTCGATTTGTCGACTTCGTGGCGGAGCTTCCGCGAAACCTGTCGGGGAAGGTACTGAAACGCGTGTTGCGGGAGGAGAACGGATGACCGTCGAGTACGAGCGGCGCGGGCCGGTGGCCGTCGTCACGATGAACCGGCCGGAGTACCGGAACGCGCAGAACTCGGCGATGACCTACGCGCTCGACGCCGCGTTCACCCGCGCCGTCGACGATCCCGAGGTCAAGGTGATCGTGCTGGCCGGCGCCGGGAAGCATTTCTCCGCCGGGCACGACATCGGGACGCCGGAGCGCGACGTGGACATCTCCTTCGAGCGCAAGGCGGTCCTGTGGTGGGACCATGTCGGCGCTGAGGGCGGCGATCAGCGGTTCGCCCGCGAGTCCGAGGTCTACCTCGGCATGTGCCGAAGGTGGCGCGAGATCCCGAAGCCGACCATCGCGAGCGTGCAGGGCGCGTGCATCGCGGGGGCACTGATGCTGGCGTGGGTCTGCGACATGATCGTCGCCTCCGACGACGCGTTCTTCGCCGATCCAGTGGTGCGCATGGGGATTCCCGGTGTCGAGTACTTCGCGCACCCCTGGGTCCTCGGTCCGCGCGCGGCCAAGGAAGTGTTGTTCACCGGTGAGCGCTTCACGGCGCGGCAGGCCAAGGAATGGGGCATGCTGAACCGCGTCGTCCCGCGCGCCGACCTCGAAACCGAGACGATGGCGCTGGCGGAGAAGGTCGCGGTGATGCCGCGGATGGGGCTCGCGCTCGCCAAGAAGGCCGTGAACCAGGCCGAGGACTTGATGGGTCTTCGGTCCGGAATGGACTCGGTGTTCGGGCTGCACCACTTCGCGCACGCGCACAACGCCGAGGTTTCCGGCGGTGACTCGCTGGGCGGGCAGGACGCGCGCTCGATGCGTGACGCGAACAGGACCTCCTGATGGATCTCGATCTCGACGAGCGCACGCTCGCCTTCCGTGACGAAGCCCGCGCCTGGCTCGCCGCGAACGTTCCCGCCGAGCCGCTGAAGTCGTTCGACACCGCCGAAGGATTCGCGCAGCACCGCGAGTGGGAATGCCGGTTGGCCGACGCCCGCTGGTCCGTCGTCTCGTGGCCGCGCGAGTTCGGCGGGCGGGACGCGAGCCTGCTGGAGTGGGTGCTGTTCGAGGAGGAGTACTACGCCGCGGGAGCACCGTTGCGGGTCAACCAGAACGGCATCTTCATGCTGGCGCCGACGCTGTTCTCCCATGGCACGGAAGAGCAGCAGCGCCGCATCCTGCCGAAGATGGCGCGCTCCGAGGAAGTCTGGGCGCAGGCGTGGTCGGAACCCGAGGCGGGCAGCGACATCGCCGCCCTGCGGAGCACCGCGACCCGCTGCGACGGCGGCTGGCGGGTCAGCGGGCAGAAGACGTGGAGTTCGCGGGCGACGTTCGCCGACCGCGCGTTCGGCCTGTTCCGTAGCGACCCGGACTCGGTGCGGCACAAGGGACTCATCTATCTGATGGTGGATCTGCGAGCCGAGGGCGTCACCGTCCGACCGATCCCCCAGCTGGACGGCGAACCGGGGTTCGCCGAGATCTTCTTCGACGACGTCTTCGTCCCCGACCAGGACGTGATCGGCGCGCCGGGCGAGGGCTGGCGGGTCGCGATGACGACCGCGAACAACGAACGCGGCCTGTCCTTGCGCAGTCCCGGCCGGTTCCTCGCCGCGGCCGACCGGCTGGTCTCGCTCTGGCACGACGCCGGACGTCCGGCGCACACCGCGGACCGGGTCGCCGACGCGTGGATCGGCGCGCGGGCCTATCAGCTGTACACGTTGGGCACGGTCACCCGGCTGTCGGACGGTGCCGAGCTCGGCCCGGAATCGAGTGTCAACAAGCTGTTCTGGTCGCACCTCGACGTCGCCCTGCACGAAACCGCGCTCGACATCCTCGGCCCGGACGCCGAACTGCGGGGCGCCTGGAGCGACGGCTGGCTGTTCTCCCTGGCGGGGCCGATCTACGGCGGGACCGACCAGATCCAGCGGTCCATCGTCGCCGAACGGCTGCTCGGCCTGCCGAAGGGGGCTCGATGAGGTTCGCGCTCTCCGGCGAGCAGGAGCAGTTCTCCCGCAGCCTGCACGATCTTCTGTCCGGTGTGGACACGGATTCGGCAAATCGGTCCTGGGCCGCTGGTGATCACGGCCCCGGCCTCAAGATCTGGCGGCGGCTGGCGGAACTCGGCGTGACCGCGCTGGCGGTCCCCGAGAAGTACGACGGTTTCGGCGCCACGCCGGTGGATCTGGCCGTCGGCTTCGAACGCCTCGGCTATCACTGCGTTCCCGGGCCGTGGACCGACACCGTGGCCGTCCTGCCGTCCCTGCTCGACGACGAACTGCTGACGTCGGTCGCGTCCGGCGAGACGCTGGCGTCGGTGGCTTTCGCGCCGCATGTGCCGTACGCCTTGGATTCCGACGTCGCGGACGCGCGGTTGGCCGTCGAGAAAGGCAGGCTGCGCGCGTTCACTCCCGGCGCTCTTTTGTCCTCTGTGGATGGTTCGCGCCGGTTGTTCCAGCCTGTGGCCGGGGACGATCTCGGCACGGCGCTCGACGCGGAGCACGCGTTCGAACTGGGCTGTCTCGCCACCGCGGCGCAACTCCTCGGCACGGGACGGTGGCTGCTCGACACGTCTGTCGCGTATGCCGCACAACGCAAGCAGTACGGCCGTGAGATCGGCGGCTACCAGGCGGTCAAACACCTGCTCGCGGATGTCGCGACCGGGCTCGCGCTGGCCGAACCGCTGCTGTTCGGCGCGGCCGTAACGCTGGACCGGCGCGACGTCTCCGCGGCCAAGGTGGCGTGCGGTGACGCCGCGCACCTCGCCGCCCGGACCGGGCTGCAGGTGCACGGTGCGATCGGCTACACCGCCGAACACGCGCTCGGCCTGCGGCTGACCAGGGTCCGCGCGCTGGTCGGCGCCTGGGGCACGCCGAGGTTCCACCGGGAGCGGGTGCTGTCATGACGTTCACCGCCGAGCAGGACGCGCTGCGCGACAGCGTGCGGAAACTGCTGGACCGGGAAGCGGATCCCTGGCCCGAGCTGTGCGAGCAGATCGGTGTGGCGGCGTTGGCCGTTCCCGAGCGGTTCGGCGGGCTCGGCGCCGGGACGACGGAACTGCAGGTGGTCGCCGAAGAACTGGGCAGGGTCCTCGCCGACGTCCCGTTCCTCGGCTCGGCCGTGCTCGCCGTGCACGCCGTCCTGGCCGCGAGCAATGACGAGGCCTGCGACCGTCTGCTCCCCCGCCTCGCCGAAGGTGTCGTCGGCGCGGTGGCCTGGACCGATGCCGAAGGTCGCTGGGATGCTCCCGCCTGCCGCGTCGCCGACTCCGCGGTGGAGGGTGAGGCGCACTACGTCCTCCACGGAGACGAGGCCGAGATCCTCCTGGTCGTGGCTGACGGCTCGCTGTACGAAGTCACCGATGCGCGGCGAGAGCGGACTGCGGCGATGGACGAAACCCGGCGGCTGGCCAGGGTTCGTTTCGACAGCGCCCCCGCCCGGCTGATCGGCCCCGTCGACCTCGGCGCGCTGCGGGACGTCGCGTGCGCCGTCCTGGCCGCCGAACAGGCCGGGGCCGCGGCGCGGGCGTTCGAGCTGACGGTGGAGTACAGCAAGCAGCGGCACCAGTTCGGCAGGCCGATCGGTGGATTCCAGGCGTTGAAGCACCGGATGGCGGATCTCCACGTCCTGGTGGAGACCGCGCGTTCCGCGGCTTACGCGGCTCCGGAGTCGAGCAGGCTGGCCGCGGCGGCGAAGGTGCATTGTTCGGAGGCGCTGGCGACGGTGGCGGGTGAAATGATCCAGCTGCACGGCGGGATCGCGATCACCTGGGAGCATCCGGCGCACCGCTATTTCAAGCGGGCGCATGGCGCGGCGCACCTGTTCGGCTCGCCTGCGGACCACCTCGCGCGAGTGCGGCCGCCGTTATCGTGAGCCGGTGGAGTGCGCGATCTGTGCCAAGCACCGTGGCGACGGCCCGCTGGTCGGGCCGGTGGTCTGGGCCGGGGACGCGGTCGTCGTGTCGCACCGGCCCGGCGGCTTCCCCGGGTATCTGTTCGTCGAAACCCGGCGGCACGTGGCGGCGCTGGACGAGCTGACCTCGGACGAGGTCTGGGCGGTTTCGCGAGCGGCCTGGTGCGCGGCCAGGGGCCTGCGCGCGGAACTGGCTCCGGAGCACGTGTTCTCCGCCATCGCCGGGCGGAGTGTCGCGCATTTCCACCAGCACGTTTTCGTACGGCATCAGGGAACGCCCGAAGAGATCGGGTGGATGGACGGCCCTTCGTGGACGGGCGCGCCGGTCATCGACATCGCCAGGCTCTGCCGCCGCCTGGCGGGCTACTTCTGATCCAGGAACCGGGTGATGGCACGGACGCGATCACCGTCGAGGGTGAGGACCATCAGTCCGGCCGGTGTCTCACCGTGACGACAGGCGAAGGCGGGCTGGTTGTTGGCCCGTGCCGGGGTCATGGTGAAACCCTCCACGGGAATGGCCATGGTGACGCGGAGGAAGCCCGCGATCGCTTCGAGACCGTGGTACTCGTGAGGCGCCGGCGGCATGGCGAGCCAGGCGTCGTCGGTGAGCAGGCTCAGGACGCCGTCGAGGTCGCCCGCGGTGAACGCGTCGGCGAATCGCCTGGTCAGCGCGCGTTCGTCGGGTGACGGCCGGTGCCCGGCGCTCTCGCGATGCTTGTCGAGGGAGGCGCGGGCGCGCTGAAGGATGCCTTTGACCGCCGTCTCGGTGGTGCCGAGCATGCTCGCGACCTCACCGGCGGGGAAGCACAGGACGTCACGCAGGACGAGAGCGGCGGCTTGTCTCGGCGGGAGGAGCTGGAGTCCGGTGATGAAGGCGAGCTCTATCGCCTCCTTGGTGCTGTAGCGCGCTTCGGGGCCGGGCTCACTGTCGGCGAGTTCGTCCGGGTACGCCTGTAACCAGGTCACCTCGCCGCGGCGGCTCGGCTCCGGCGGGTCGAACGGCGGCACCGGCTCGGGCGGGCGACGGCGGCCCGCGTCCCTCAGAGCGTTGAGGCAGCGGTTGGTGGCGATGCGGTACAGCCACGTGCGAAGCGATGAGCGCCCCTCGAAGCCGTCGATGCCCTTCCAAGCGGCGAGGAGCGTCTCCTGGACGGCGTCCTCGGCGTCGGTGAGGGAGCCGAGGATCCGGTAACAGTGCAGGTGGAGCTCGTGCCGATAGGTGTCGGTGAGCTCGCGAAAGTCCTGGTCTCCCATCGCCCTCATGAGCCGATCGTGTCACTTTCGCGGTGCACCGTTCCGTTCGGGGCGGGGGTGGTGTCTGACGGGGTGAAGACCGACGAAAGGAACCATCATGACCAGTCCCGCCTTGGATGTCGCGCTCTCCTACCACCGCGCGTGGACGGGCAAGGACTTCGAGAAGGCGATGACCTACGTCGCCGACGACATCGCCTGCCACACGCCCGGCGGGCCCCTTTCCGGCGCGGAGGCGTTTCGCGGGTTCATGGGCCCGTTCACCGAGATCCTGACCGGCTCGACCCTGCTTTCGGCGTTCGGGGACGAGACGACCGCGTTGCTGATGTACGACACGGCGACCCTGCCGGTGGCGAGCGCGCCCGGGGCCGAGCTGCTGACGGTGCGGGAGGGGAAGATCGTGGAGTTGCGGATCGTGTTCGACCGGGCTCCGTTCGATGCGGCGAGGGAGGCTGCCGCGGGGTCGTAGGGCTAAGCGGCCAGGACATGCGGGCGAGGGCGGGCTTCCGCGGTGCGGAACGCCGCCCGCAGCTCGTCCGGCGCGGAACACCGATCGCTTCGAGCTCGGCCGCGCGGACCACCTCCGGGTGATCCGGAGCGGTGAGCAGGGGGTGTGACGCCCAAGTTCCTCTTCGCACCCGCCCACCATGCGTGAGGCCACCGACAAGATCAGCCGTCACGCTGCACGAAAGGTCCTGCCACGCGCGAAAAATCTCGTTCATGAAGGAATCGGGACGTTGAGTGTCCCAATTCCTTCATGAACGGGCCGCTCGCATCCCAAGGTAGGGCGAACCCCCGCACCAACCCACCGGCGCACCGCATTCACCCCACCCCCGCCCCGGACCAGACTCACCACGGTGACCGCAAACCTCCGCACAGGCAGTGATTTCGCCCGTCTGTCCCGCCGCGTCAGCGAAGCGGGCCTCCTCGACCGCCGTCCCGGCTACTACGCCTTCCGCATCGGCCTGGTCGCCACTCTCTTCGTTTCCGGCTGGATCGCCTTCTTCGCGATCGGGGATTCCTGGTGGCAGCTGGGGATCGCCGTCTTCCAGGCGGTGATGTTCGGCCAGATCGCGTTGCTGTCGCACGATCTCGCGCACCGGCAGGTGTTCCGCACCCGCCGTCCGAGCGAGATCGCCGGGCGGATCGCGGGGAACCTCGGTGTCGGCATGAGTTACGGCTGGTGGATGGACAAGCACACCCGTCACCACGCGAACCCGAACCACGAGGACCTCGACCCCGACGTCGATCCGGACATCCTCGTGTGGTCGAAGGACCAGGCGCGGGCCAGCAAGGGCCTCCCCCGGTTCATCGGCCGTTACCAGGCGTTCCTGTTCTTCCCGTTGCTCACCCTCGAAGGCTTGAACCTGCACTTCTCCGGGATCCGCGCGGTCGCGAAGCCGGGCCTCCGGCGGCGCGGGCTCGAAGCGGCCTTGCTGCTGGCGCATTTCGCGCTCTACTTCAGCGCGCTGCTCGTGGTCCTCTCCCCCGGCAAGGCGCTCGTCTTCTTCATCGTCCACAAAGCACTGTGGGGCGTCTACATGGGATCGATCTTCGCACCCAACCACAAGGGGATGCCGATCCTGTCCGGCGACACCGAACTCGACTTCCTCCGCAAGCAGGTGCTCACGTCACGCAACGTCCGCGGCGGCAGGATCGTCGACGTCGCGCTCGGCGGGCTCAACTACCAGATCGAGCACCACTTGTTCCCGAGCATGCCATCGCCGCATCTTCGCCGCGCCCGGCCCATCGTTCAAGGATACTGCGCGGAGATCGGCGTCCCGTACCACGAGACCGGGCTCATCGAGTCCTACTCACTCGCGTTGCGCAGTCTGCACGAAGCCGGTGAGCCGATCAGAGCCAATCGTCGGGACGCGGCCAGGGCATGAGCGCGGCGAGCGCGTCCGTCACCGGCTCGGTCACCGTGTACCGCCCGCGATGGAACAGCAACGGCCGGGCGTCGGAAGGTTCCCCGAGCGCGGTGACCCTGCCGACGACGACGTAATGGTCACCCGCCTCGTGCACGGCTTCGAGCGTGCAGTCGATCCACGTCAAAGCCCCTGCCAGCAAAGGGGATCCGGACGGGGCGGGGGTCCAGTCGACCGACGCGAACTTGTCCGCGCCCCGCGCGCCGAACACCGCGCTGACGTCCTGCTGGTCTTCCGCGAGCACGTTGACGGCGAACCGACCGGACTCGGCGAGCACCGCCCAGGTCCGGGAAGCCTTGGCAGGGCAGAAAAGCACGAGCGGCGGATCCAGGGAAAGCGCCGCGAACGACTGGCACGCGAAGCCCACCGGCGCCGTGCCGTCGTGTCCGGTCACCACCGCGACGCCGGTGCAGAAGTGCCCGAGCACCGTGCGGAACCGCGCCGGATCGATCTCCGCGCCGAGGTCCGTCACCGGGGTCACGACTGCCCTGATACTCGACGGGCGCCGACTGAAAAGTCGTGTCCCCACAAGGAAACCGCCGTACTCTCTCGGGCGATCCAGCTCTCGTCGTCCACTTGACGCCCCTCGCAGCCGTATTCGACGTCGAAGCCGCCGGGGGTCTTCATGTAGAACGAGAGCATCAGATCGTTGACGTGCCGCCCGAGGGTCGCCGACATCGGCACCTTCCGGCGGATGGCCCGGTCGAGGCAGAGGCCGACGTCGTCGGTGTTCTCCACTTCGACCATGAGGTGCACGATGCCGCTGGGAGTCGGCATCGGAAGGAACGCGAGACTGTGGTGACGCGGGTTGCAGCCGAAGAACCGCAGCCACGCCGGAGCGCCGTCTGCGGGCCTGCCGACCATCTGCGGCGGCAGTTTCATCGAGTCCCGCAGCCGGAACCCGAGCACGTCACGGTAGAACCGCAGTGAAGCGTCGTCGTCGTGGGTGGACAGTACGACGTGCCCGAGGCCCTGCTCGCCGGTGACGAACTTGTGCCCGTACGGGCTCACCACACGCCGGTGCTGCAACGCGACACCGTGGAACACTTCGAGCGTGTTGCCCGAAGGGTCCTCGAAGGACACGAGGCCGTCGACCCGGCGATCGGCCAGCTGATCCGGCGTGCCTTCCTTGTACGGCAACGAATGCGCGTCGAGCGAAGCCCGGATCTCGTCGAGTTCGCCGGCGTTGGCGACCTCCCAGCCCGCCACGGCGAGCCGGTCGTGCTCGCCGGGGAAGATCACGAGCCGCGCCGGGAAGTCGTCCATGCGCAGGTAGAGCGCTTCCGGATTCGTGCCGGAACCCTCGACCATGCCGAGGACCTTCAGCCCGTATTCACGCCACGCGGCCATGTCGGTGGCTTCGATGCGGAGGTAGGCGAGCGATCGGATACCCATCAGGAGGCTCCCAGGAAGTCGAGTGCCAGCCGGTTGAACTCGTCGAACTTCTCCAGCTGCGCCCAGTGCCCGCAGCCGCCGAACACGTGCAGCTGGGCACGCGGGATCGTCTTGAGCGCGAGCAGGGCACCGTCGAGCGGGTTGACGCGGTCTTCCCTGCCCCAGATGAGCAGCACACGCTGACGCAGTCGATGCGCCTCACGCCACAGCATGCCCTCTTCGTAGGTGTCGGGCTGGGCGAACGACTTGCCCATCGCCTTCATCGCCGCCAGGGACTCCGGCGCGCTCGCGGCGGCGAACCGCTCGTCGATCAGTTCGTCGGTGATCAGCGACTGGTCGTGCACCATGATCCGCAGGAAGGCTTCGAGCTTCTCACGGCTCGGCCCGGGCGGGGCGCTGAACCGGCCCAGGTTCTTGATGCCCTCGGTGGGATCGGGCGCGAACAGGTTCACGCTCAGGCCGCCCGGTCCCATCAGGACGAGACGTCCGGCGCGTTTCGGATGGTTGAGCGCGAGCCGCACGGAAGTCCCGCCGCCGAGCGAGTTCCCGACGAAATGCGCCCGCTCGATGCCGAGTTCGTCCATGAGCCCGACCACGGCGTCCGCGCTGTGGCGGAAGTACTGGGGATGCTCGGTCGGCTTGTCCGACCTGCCGAAGCCGGGCTGGTCGATCGCCAGGGTCCGGTAGTTCTTGCCGAACACCGGCAGGTTACGGCCGAAGTTGCTCCACGCCGACGCGCCGGGGCCGCCGCCGTGCAGCAGGATCACCGTCTCCTGGTGCTCCGCGCCCGCCTCGTGGCAGTGCAGCTTGAGTCCACCTTGGACGGTGACGTACTTGCCTTCGGTCATCAGACCATCGCATTCTCGACGGGCAGCCCGAAGGCGCCGGTTCCGAACATGACGTAGGCGCGCTCGGCGTCGTTCGCCGCGTGCACCCGGCCGGCGTGCGCGTCGCGCCAGAACCGCTGGATCGGGGTTCCGGCCCGCAGCGCGCGGCCGCCGGAGTTCTCGAAAAGCCGGTCGATCGCGAAGATCGCGCGTTCCGTGCCGCGGACCTGGTCACGGCGGACCCGCAGCCGAGTGGGGAACGGGAGCTTCTCCCCCTTGCACGCCAGCTGGTACAGCTCGTCGATGTTGTGCGTCAGCTGGAGCCAGGCCGCGTCGATCTCGCTCGCCGCCTCGGCGATCCGCACCTTGGCGAACGGGTCCTCTTTGGACCGTTCTCCCGCGTACGCCGCGCGGACCCGCTTGCCCTGGTACTCGACGTGCGCGTCGTAGGCGCCTTGCGCCATCCCGATGATCGGCGCGGTGATCGTGCTCGGATGCACCGAACCATAAGGAAGTTTGTACAGGGGCCCGGGGTTGATCTCCTGCCCGGGCGTCTTGCACTTCGACGTCGCGATGAAGCTCAGCGCGCGGTGCTTCGGCACGAAGACGTCGTTCACGATGATGTCGTTGGACCCGGTGCCGCGCAGGCCCACGGTGTCCCAGACGTCTTCGATCGTGTAGTCGGAGATCGGCACCAGGTAGGTGCAGAAGTCTACCGGCTTGCCGTCCTTGAACACCGGCCCGCCCAGCAGCACCCAGGTCGCGTGGTCGCAACCGGACGAGAAGCTCCAGCGCCCGCTGAGCCGGTAACCACCGTCGACGACGTCCGCCTTGCCCATCGGCGCGTACGACGAAGAGATCCGGACGTCGGTGTCGTCACCCCAGACGTCCTGCTGCGCCTGCGCCTCGAACAGGCCGAGGTGCCACGGGTGGACGCCGAGGATGGAGGCGACCCAGCCGGTGGAGCCGCAGGCGCTCGCGACGAGTTTGACTGCGGTGTAGAAGCTCACCGGGTCGGCTTCGAGGCCACCGAAAGTCTTCGGCTGCAGCAGTTTGAAGAACCCGGTCTCCTGCAGGGCTTTGACGGACTCCTCGGGAACGCGCCTGGCGTCCTCCGCCTCCTGCGCCCGCTCCCGCAGGACCGGCAGCAGCTCCCGGATCCCCGCGATCACGTCCTGCGCGGCGTGCTCGCTCATATGCGTTCCCTCTCTCGCCGTACTCGGTGAACCAAGTCCAAGACTAGAACACGTTCTCGTTTTTGTCGACCGATCCCCGGTCGAGGGCACTGTGCAGTCCGGCACGCCGCCCGGAAAACACGCAGTCGGCCAGCGACAGACCGCTCACGTAGGACCTAGAACAGATTCCCACCGCGGTACGGCCAGCCGCGTACAGCCCGCGAATCGGGGCGCCGGCGGCGGAGCGCACCGCCCCGGTCTCCTCGTCGACGACCAGGCCGCCCAGCGTCAGCATCGGGCACGGATAGCCCAGGTTCGGCTTGATCGAGACATCGATCAGCGAGTACGGCCCCTGATCCAGCGGCCGCGCGAACTCCGCGGGTTTACCCGTCGGATCCGCGCCGGACCTCGCCGCCTCGACACTGGCGGCCAGCCCGCCGGGATCGACGCCGGCCTTGCGCGCGACCTCGTCGAGCGAACCGGCGACGACGCGCCGCCGCAGCAGGTACCGCACCTGAAGTCCTTGGAACCATTGACTTTGCCCGCGCGCGTCCCGCCGGACCTCCCGGACGATGGCGTCGTCGACCAGGAGCCAGCCACGCCCTTCGTGTCCGGTGATCATGCGTTCGCCGACGGCCGCGCCGTACCGGGACTCGTCGATGATCCGGCCGCCCGTCTCGTCCACGAGCAGGCCGCCGAGGAACGCCGACGGCGGGGTGATGAACCGCCAGGCCGAGATCCGCCCGAGTTCGGCGGTCGCCCCGCCCGCCTCGATCCCCATCCGGATGCCGGAACCGTCGTCGGCCGACGTACCGAGCGCCAGTCCGCCGCGATACGCGGGCGCGTGCTCGCGCACCATCTCGCGGTTCGCGATGAAGCCGCCCGCCGCGAGAACGACTCCGCGCGAAGCGGAAATCCGCAGCTCACGGCCGTAGCGCCGCTCGATCCGCTCCGCTCGCCGGTGCAGCGACTTCCGCAGCGAGGGCACGTAGATCCCCGGTTTGGCGGCATACGCCGACAGCCTCCGGTGCGCGGCCCGCACGCGAGCGGGAGCGTCCCGCAAAGACGAGACGACGACACCGGTCACGGTCCCGTCCTCGTCGACGATGAGGTTCCGCGCGGCGGTCTGCGGCAGCACCTGGATCCCGCGGCTCCGGACCGCCTCCATGAGCCGTTTCATCAGCAGTTTTCCCGAAGTGCCCGGCCCCTTGACGCGATGTCCGCGCGGTGCGGGCTTGGCGGCGTCACGGAAACCGCCCGCCGCCTCGCTGCCCGAGTAGTACAGATAGTGCTCGTCGCTCGGGTACGACGTCTTGTACGGGCACAGACTGCCCTCGAAAGGCACGCCGTTGCCTTCCAGCCAGGAGATCATCTCCGTGCTGCCCGCACAGAAACGCCGCAGGGTCTCCTCCGAGACGACGTCGCCGACCTCGAGCCGCAGGTAGTCGTACATCGCGTCGACACTGTCGTCGACGCCCGCGTCCCGCTGCCGCGCCGTCCCGCCCCCGGCGTAGACGACACCGCCACTGACCGCGCTCGCGCCACCGCCGGAGAAGCGGTCCAGCACCAGTACCCGGGCACCGGCATCGGCGGCCTCGATCGCCGCACAGGCGCCGGCCGCACCGAAACCCACGATCACCACATCCGCGACGAGGGAGTCCATGACCCCACCCTAGAACTAGAACACGTTCTCGTCTATGGTGACTGGAGCAGCGCGGATGCTGCTACATGCTTCCTACAACGTGTTTCAGGTGAGGGGCGTATGGAGTACGACGTGATCGTGGTCGGCAGTGGTGCCGCCGGGATGACCGCCGCACTGTCCGCAGCCCACCGGGGACTCGAGGTCCTGGTCGTGGAGAAGGCCGCCCACTTCGGCGGTTCGACGGCGCGCTCCGGCGGCGGCGTCTGGATCCCCGGCAACCACGCGCTGCGGGCGGCCGGGATCTCCGAACCCCCGGAGCGGGCGCGCGAATACCTCGAAGCGATCGTCGGTGACGTCGTCCCCGCCGAACTCCGGTCGGCCTTTCTCGACCGCGGCCCCGAGGTCCTGTCCTTCGTCTGTGACAAGACACCGTTGCGCTTCCGCTGGGTCCGCGGTTACTCGGACTACCACCCGGAAGCCCCCGGCGGGCGGGCCGGCGGACGGTCGGTCGAACCGGCCGCGCTCGACGGCAACCTGCTCGGACCGGAGCTGGCGAATCTGGAGCCGCCGTACAGCGCGCCCCCGCTCGGTGCCCCGATCACCCAGGCGGACTACCGGTGGCTGAGTCTGCTCGCCCGGCATCCGCGCGGCATCCTCCGCGTGCTGAGTCTCGGCGGCCGCTGGCTGAGCGGCCGGATCCGGCGGCAGCGGCTTCTTTCCATGGGGCAAGCGCTTGCGGCCGGTCTGCGTGAAGGTCTGCGCCGGGCGGATGTCCCCGTCTGGCTGAACACGCCTCTGGTGGATCTGGAGAGCGAAGGCGACCGGGTGACCGGCGTCGTCGTGCGCCATGAAGACGAAGACAAGCTGATCCGCGCGCGGCTCGGCGTCGTCCTCGGCGCGGGCGGGTTCGAGCGCAACGAAGAGATGCGGGTCAAGTACCAGCGGGCGCCCATCGGTACGGAGTGGACCGTCGGGGCCGAGGCCAACACCGGCGACGCCATCGACGCCGGGCTCAAACTCGGCGCGGCCGTCGACCTGATGGACGACGCGTGGTGGGGCCCGTCCATCCCGCTGACCGGCGGCCCGTGGTTCGCGCTCGCCGAACGGTCGCGGCCGGGCTGCCTCATGGTCAACGCGCGAGGCGAACGCTTCGTCAACGAGTCGGCGCCGTACGTCGAGGCCGTGCACGCGATGTACGGCGAGGGTGACGGCCCCGGCGCGAACATCCCGACCTGGCTGGTGTTCGACCAGCGCAACCGCAACCGGTACATGTTCACCGGCCTCGGCCCCCGCCAGCCCCTGCCCGGCCGCTGGTTCAAAGCGGGCATCGCGGTCAAAGCGAGCACGATCGCGAAACTCGCCGAGCGGATCGAGGTCCCGGCCGACGCGCTGGAGGCCACCGTGCGGCGGTTCAACGGCTTCGCCAGAAGCGGCGTGGACGAGGACTTCCACCGCGGGCGCAGCGCGTACGACCACTACTACGGCGACCCGCGGAACAAACCCAACCCGAGTCTGGGCCCGCTGGACGTCGCGCCGTACTACGCGGTGAAGATCGTGCCCGGCGACCTGGGCACCAAGGGCGGCTTGAGGATCGACCCGCACGCGCGTGTCCTGCGCGAAGACGGGTCGGTGATCGACGGACTTTACGCGGCGGGCAACACGAGCGCGGCGGTGATGGGCCGCACCTACGCCGGCCCAGGCGCGACGATCGGCCCGGCGATGGTGTTCGGCTACCTTGCGGCCGAGCATCTCGCGCAGCAAGATCACACCAAAGCGGGAGGCAGCCGATGACGACGGAATCCGTACGGCAGATCGACGCGGGCGCGCCGCCTTCGCGGTTCGCGCGCGGCTGGCACTGTCTCGGACTGGCCGAGCCGTTCCGCGACGGGAAGCCGCACGCCATCACGGCGTTCGGGACGAAACTGGTGGTCTTCGCCGATTCGTCCGGCAAGCTGAACGTGCTCGACGGGTACTGCCGCCATATGGGCGGCGACCTCACCCAGGGCGAGGTCAAGGGTGACGAGATCGCCTGCCCGTTCCACGACTGGCGCTGGAACGGCAACGGCAAATGCGTCTCGATCCCCTACGCCAAAAGGGTTCCGCTGCGGGCACGGACGAAGTCGTGGATCGTGCTGGAGGAGAACAAGCAGCTGTTCGTCTGGCACGACCCGGAGGGCAACCCGCCGCCCGAGGACGTCGTCATCCCGCGGATCGAGGGCGTGTTCACCGGCGAGTGGAGCAACTGGACCTGGGACTCGGTGCTCATCGAGGGCTCCAACTGCCGCGAGATCATCGACAACATGGTCGACATGGCGCACTTCTTCTACATCCACTACGCCTTCCCGACCTACTTCAAGAACGTGTTCGAGGGCCACATCGCCACGCAGTACCTGAACACGAAGGGCCGCCCGGACAAGGGAATGGCGTCGAACTACGGCGGCGAGGAGAACCTGCTGCGGTCGGAGGCGTCGTATTTCGGGCCGTCGTACATGATCAACAAGCTGCTCAACACGTACCAGGGTTTCGAGATCGAGAACGTGCTGATCAACTGCCACTACCCGGTCACCGAGAACTCGTTCGTGCTGCAGTGGGGCGTGAGCGTGAAGAAGTTCGAGGGCGTCTCGGACGAGCACGCGGACAAGATCGCCGGGAAGTTCGCCAAGGGCATCGGCGTCGGCTTCCTGCAGGACGTGGAGATCTGGCGCAACAAGACCCGCATCGACAACCCGTTGCTGTGCGAGGAGGACGGGCCGGTCTACCAGCTGCGCCGCTGGTACGACCAGTTCTATGTGGACGCGGCCGACGTCACCGAGGACATGACGCGCCGGTTCGAGTTCGAAGTGGACACCAGCCGCGCCAATGAGGTCTGGGCGGCGGAGGTGGCCGAGAACCTGGCGCGGCAGCAGGCGGAAGAGGCCGGGGTGTGAAGCCCGAGACCGTCGAGTTCCTCACCGCCGGGCTTCAGCCGCTGAGTTGCCGCGCGTGCGGGACCTGCGTGCTGGTCAAGAAGAACAGCGTGCAGCACACCAGCATCCAGTGGACGACCGACGCGTCCCGCAGCTGCCCGGTGTTCGCCGAGCAGAAGGCTTCCGGGGCGCAGACGGCGTTGCTCGACACCTGCGGCAATCTCAGCGAGAGCATCGAAGCCGCGCTGAAGGACGGCCTGCTGGAGGTGCCCGAATGAGCGGTCCCGTCACCGTGACCGTGGCCGAGGTGATCACCGAGACGGCCGACGCGCGGTCGATCGTGTTCGAGATCCCGGCCGAGCACGCTTCGGCTTTCGCATACGCCCCAGGGCAGTTCCTCACTCTGCGCGTGCCGAGCGACCGGACCGGGTCGGTGGCCCGCTGCTACTCGCTCTCCAGCGCGCCGCATGAGAACCGGGTGCAGGTCACCGTCAAGCGCACCGCCGACGGCTATGGGTCGAACTGGCTTTGCGACAACCTCCAGGCCGGGCAGGAGGTGCAGGTCCTGCCACCGGCCGGAGTGTTCAGCCCGGCGTCGCTCGATGAGGACTTCCTGCTGCTCGCGGGCGGCAGCGGTATCACGCCGGTGATGTCGATCCTCAAGTCCGCGCTGGAGCACGGCACCGGCGAGGTGGTGCTGCTGTACGCCAATCGCGACGAGCGTTCGGTGATCTTCGCGCGGGAGCTGGCGGACCTCGCCGCCCGGTCCCAGGACCGGCTGGTCGTCGTGCACTGGCTGGAGAGCCTGCAAGGACTTCCGACCGAGGCACACCTGCGCGCCTTGGTGGCGCCGTACACCGCGCACGAGGCGTTCATCTGCGGGCCTGGCCCGTTCATGGACGCCGCGCGCACGGTGCTCAAGGACCTCGGGTTGCCGCGCAAGCGGATCCACCTGGAACGGTTCCTGTCCCTCGGCGGGAATCCGTTCGAAGTGGCCGAGCCGGTCGCCGTCGAAGAGGCCGAGACACCGGCGTCGGTCGAGGTCACCCTCGACGGGGAAACGAAGGAGCTCGCCTGGCCCCGCCGGATGAAACTGCTGGACCTGTTGCTGGAAAAGGGTTTCGACGCGCCGTACTCGTGCCGCGAGGGCCAGTGCAGCGCGTGTGCCTGCCGGGTCACCTCCGGCGAGGTGAAGATGCTGAACAACGAGGTCCTCGACGGCGACGACATCGCCGAAGGCATCGTGCTGGCGTGCCAGTCCCTGCCGCTGACCGACGAGGTCACCGTCACCTACGAGTAGGAGTTCCCCCGTGCCCATCGATCCTTCGGTCGCGATCGGCGCCGACCTCGGCGAGGTGAGTTTCGCCTGGACCGCGTCGGACGTGCAGCTCTACCACCTGGCGCTGGGCGCCGGCGCGGACCCGATGAGCCCGCGCGAACTGCGCTACACCTACGAGGACGGCCTCCAGGTGCTGCCGACGTTCGCCACCGTGGCGGCGAACCTGCGCGTGTTCGAGCCGCCCGCGGTCTCGTTCCCCGGTGTCGAGGTCGACCTCGGGAAAGTGTTGCACGGCAAGCAGGAGGTGATCGCGCACCGGCCCATCCCGGTCTCGGGGAAGGCCGTGGCGCGCACGCGGATCGTCGACGTCTTCGACAAGGGCAAGGCGGCCGTGATCGTGAACGAGACGGTCGCCACCGACTCGGACGGCACTCCACTGTGGACTTTGCGGTCGAGCATCTTCGCCCGTGGCGAAGGGGGTTTCGGCGGCGAGCGCGGCCCGTCCGACCGCGTCGAGCTCCCGTCGCGGGAGCCGGACGCGGTCATCGACACGCCGACGTTGCCGCAGCAGGCGCTGCTCTACCGGCTCTGCGGGGACCGCAACCCCCTGCACGCCGATCCCGCGTTCGCCGCGGCGGCCGGGTTCGACAAGCCGATCCTGCACGGCCTGTGCACCTACGGCGTCATCGCGAAGGCCGTCACCGACGAATTCCTCGACGGCGACACCGCCCGCGTCGCGTCGTTCTCGGCCAAGTTCGCCGGCGTCGTCTTCCCCGGCGAGCCGCTGCGGACCCGGGTCTGGCGCGAGCCCGCCGGGCTGCTGATCACCACCACGGCACCGGACCGGGACGAGGCTCCCGTCCTTTCCGACACTTTCTTGACCACGACAGACTGAATCATCGTTCCCGCAGGTAGCGGCTCTGGCTAGACTCGGGCAGGTGCGCCCCTTGATCTCGGACCCGTATGCCGAACTCGGCCGGGACTACGCGCGATCGAGACGCCCGGATCCCCGCATCGCCGCCGCCGTCACCGCCGCTCTCGGCGACGCGCGCTCGGTGGTCAACGTCGGGGCCGGAGCCGGTTCCTACGAGCCGGAAGACCGCGACGTGGTGGCCGTCGAGCCGTCGCGGCGGATGATCGCGCAGCGTGCGTCCACCGCGGCCCCGGCCGTGCAGGCGTGCGCGGAAGGGCTGCCCTTCCCCGACGGTGCCTTCGATGCCGCCCTGGCGGTGCTGACCGTGCACCACTGGACGGACGTGACCGCCGGCCTGGCCGAGCTGCGACGCGTGTCCCGCCGCCAGGTGATCGTGACCTGGGATCAGGCGGTGTTCGCGCGGTTCTGGCTGGTGCGGGACTATCTTCCGGAGATCGCCGAACACGAAAGCAGGCTGGCCTGTCTCGACAGGGTCGTCGAGGAACTGACCGCGGCAGGGCGGACTCCCGAGGTGGCTCCGCTGCCGGTGCCGTCGGACTGCGTCGACGGGTTCCTCGGCGCGTATTGGCGCAGGCCCGAGGCCTACCTGTCCGAGCGCGTGCGTGCGGGGATGTCCGGGGTGGCGCTGCTGGACCAGAACGTCGTCGCGACGGCGGTCGAGCGGCTGCGCGCCGATCTCGCGGACGGGCATTGGCACCGGCATCACGTCGGCCTCCTCGGCCGGACGGAACTCGACCTCGGGTACCGGCTCGTCACCACGTGATTCAGCCAGGTGGCGGAGCTGAGATGCCCCAGGCAAAGGGCTATACGCACGAACCCGCTCCGGTCGAAGGCCCCGCGATCGCGGTGGTAGAGCGCCCTGTACGCCCACGGTGACGTAGATGACCAGGCGGCGTTCTGCCGACGTCGATCGCGGACGCGGACTCCTCCAGGTGATTCAGTACACAGTGGACACTCTCGCGGCGTGCACGGCGGTCGACCTCGGCAGCGAGGCATGGTATTCATGGCTCTCGTGACGGCAGGGACGGGAGCGGCATGACGATGGAGTACTTCGTGGTCCGTGGCCAGGTGGAGAAGGGCGATCAGCGGGGCAGGGAACTGGGCTTCCCGACCGCCAATATCGCGCTGCGCGACCAAGACGGCCAAGTCGGCGACGGAGTGTGGGCGGGCTGGGCCGAACGCGCCGACGGCACCCGGATCGCGGCCGCGGTCTCGGTCGGCAGGCGGCCGACCTACTACGGCGCGGACGGTTACCGGCTCGTCGAGGCGCATCTGCTGGACTTCAGCGGCGACCTCTACGGCGAGGTGCTGACCGTCTGGCTGGGCCACCACCTGCGCGAGCAGGAGGCGTACCCGTCGTCGGAGGCGCTGATCGTCGCGCTCAACAAGGACATCGCCGACGCCGCGAAGTGGGCCGCGGAAAACCCTGCCGACGGCCTGCCCGGCGCGGGCACCGCCGAGGCCGGTGTCGTGCGCCGAGTCCCCCGCGCCTGAGCTGAAGGGAGCTTTCCCCGCATGAGACGCGGTGAAAGCTCCCTTCACCGCGTCAGATGAGGGGAAAGGCCCCTTCAGCCGCTAGACGGCGGCGCCCAGCAGCATGTAGCCCATCCCCAGCCCCATGATCACCCGGCACACGCGCCGCGACATCTGACCGGACTCCTCCGCGCCCCGCGCCGCGAGTACCCCCGCGCGCACGGCGTCCGCCGCGAAATACGCGGCCACGGCACCGAAGATCAGCGATAGCCACAAGGCCGAAGTGCCGCCCGGGCCGGACATCACCAGCCACGGCCCGTGGGTGACCTCGCTGTGCGGCATGAACGTCACCATGAACAGCATCGCGGTGGCGGAGACGGCGTGGTGCCCGCACGAGGCGTGCCCGGACCGCCGCCCCTTCCACCACGAGACGGCGAACCAGCCCGCGGTCAGCGCCAGCACCGCCTGCCAGCCCGCCGCCGGGATCGGGCCACCGACCGGGGACAGCATCGCGACCATGGCGACGACGAGCAGCAGTTCGGCCAGGTCGCCGTTGCGGACCGCCGCGCCCTGCCTGCCGTAGTCCAACCGGACGAGTCTCAGCACGCAGGGCAGGACGAGCGCGGCGAACACCGCGGTCAGGGTCCACGCGACGACGATTGGTCCAGACATGGCACCTCCCGGCCGGTAACCCTTTCACCGTGGCAGGTACCGCTCTAGTACACCATCGGGCATTGAGGTGATGTCAGCCCGCGGTCAGGACCAGTCCGCTCGTGGGGACGCCGGTACCGGCGGTCACCAGCACCCGTGACGCCCCGTCGACCTGGTTGACGGCGTCGCCCCGGAGCTGCCGGACGCCCTCGGCGATCCCGTTCATCCCGTGGATGTAGGCCTCCCCCAGCTGTCCGCCGTGCGGGTTGAGCGGGAGTTTCCCGTCGAGTTCCAGGGTTCCGCCGCCGATGAAGTCCTTGGCCTCGCCCTTCCCGCAGAAACCGAGTTCTTCCAGCTGCATCAGGACATAAGGGGTGAAATGGTCGTACAGCACGGCGAGGTCCATGTCGCCGGGCCCCAGCCCGGACTGCTCCCACAGCTGCCGTCCCACGACACCCATTTCGGGCAGCGCCGGGAGATCGTCACGGTAATAGCTGGTCATCACGTACTGGTCCGGCCCGCTCCCCTGCGCGGCCGCCGCGATCACGGCCGGCCGGTGCGGCAGGTCACGCGCCCGCTCGGCGCTGACGATCACCAGGGCGACCCCGCCGTCGCTCTCCTGGCAGCAGTCCAGCAGGTGCAACGGCTCGGCGACCCAGCGGGAGGCCTGATGGTCTTCGAGCGTGATCGGCTTGCCGTAGAACCACGCCTGGGGGTTGGTCGCCGCGCGGGCACGGTCGACGACGGCCACCCGGCCGAAGTCCTCGCTGGTAGCGCCGTACTCGTGCATGTACCGCCGGGCGAGCATGGCGACGGTCGCGGCCGGGGTCGCGATCCCCATCGGGTAGTGGAACGCGTTGTCGACGCCGGAGGAGTTCACCTGCCCCGCCGCGGCCGAGGACACCTGCCCGAACCGCATGCCGGACCGTTCGTTGAACGCCCGGTACGCGACGACGACGTCCGCGACCCCGGTCGCGACGGCCATCGCGGCCTGCTGCACGGTCGCGGCCGCGGCCCCGCCGCCGTAATGGATCCGGCTGAAGAACTTGAGTTCGGGGATGGCCAGTTCCCGCGCGACGGCGATCTCGCTGTTGCCGTCCATGGTGAACGACACCAGACCGTCCACATCGGACGGAGTGAGTCCCGCGTCCTTCACCGCGCTCGATACCGCTTCCGCCGCCAGCCGCAGTTCACTGCGCCCGGAATCCTTCGAGAACTCCGTGGCACCGATACCGGCGATGGCCGCCCGACCGGACAGGGTCATCACTCGCCTCCCAGCTTCAGTGCCACGGTGCCCACCACGTGCTCACCGAGACTGTCCACACCGGACACCGAGACCACCACGTCGTCGCCGTCCCGCTCCGTCACCCGTCCGGTTAAGGTCAGCGTGTCGTAGGCGTAACAGGGCACGCCGAGCCGGATCTTGATCGACCGCACGAACGCCTCCGGCCCCGCCCAGTCGGTGACGAACCGCTGCACCAGGCCGGTGTCGGTGAGGATGTTGAGGAAGATGTCCTTGGACCCGCGTTGCACGGCGGCGTCGCGGTCGTGGTGGACGTCCTGGAAGTCCCGGGTCGCCAGCGCGGTGCTCACCACGAACGTCGGGGTGGCTTCGATCGTCAGCGGAGGCAGCTCGGTGCCGACCGAACAGTCCTTCATCGCGCGACCCTCCAAGCCGGCAGCGTCAGTTCCTCATCGATCTTCACGAAAGCCGCCTCCACCGGGAGTCCGATGTGGACGGTTTCGGGATCGGCGTCGAGCAGCTCGCCCATCACCCGGACACCTTCCTCCAGTTCGACGAGCGCGACCACGAACGGCAGGTCCTTGCCGGGGACCTTCGGATGGTGGTGCACCACGTAGCTGTAGACCGCGCCCCGGCCGGACGCGACGACGTAATCCGGCTTCGCGTCGAAGTCGCCGTCCGGCGGCATCGGACCGGGCGGATGCCGCAGGGTCTCGCCCCACCGCTGGATCCGCAGTTCCCCTTCCCGCAGTCCTGCCCAGAAGAACTCGGTGTCCTTGCTGATCACCGGTCGCAGTACCGGGGCGGCCGCCTTGGCGGGCTCGGCGCCCGGCGGGCGGAACTTCAGCACCCGGAACACCATGTCCGCGACGGCCTCGTCGCCGACGTACCAGGTGGTCTTCGTCGTCACGAACCAGCCTTCGCCCAGCGCGGTGCGTTTCGGCCCGACGACACTCTCGAGTTTCGCGGTCGCTTCGATCCGTTCGCCGTGCCGGAGGTAGCGGAAGTAGTTCTGCTCGGAGTTCGTCGCGACGACCGAGGTGAACCCGGCTTCGTCGAGCACCTCCATCATCGCGCCGAGCGGATCGTCCGACGCCCTCGTCCAGTGCAGCCCGCCCATCGTCCACACCTGCACCATCGCGGGCGGCGCGACGAGTCCCTTGTGGACACTCTTGGTGGCGAACTCTTCGTCCACGTACACCGGATTGCGGTCGCCGATGGCTTCGACCCAGTTGTTCACCATCGCCTGGTTGACCGCGTCGCGCGCGGCCCTCGGCGCGGATTCGCCGCGTGCGGCGATGCGTTCGGCGGCCTCCTGGATGCTCATCGCGGCACCCTCGGCAGTCCGAGCCCGGCGGTGGCGATCAGCTCGCGCTGGATCTCGTTGACGCCGCCGCCGAAGGTCAGCACCAGATTGCGTTTGGCCACCACGTCCAGCCACAGCGCCAGTTCCGCGGTTTCGGCGTCGGCCTGATCGCCGTGTCGCGCCACGATCTCCTCCAGTCTCCTGGCCAGCCGCTGGATACGTTCGGAACCGAAGATCTTGGTGGCCGACGCGTCGGCCACCGCCACCGGCCCGGTCGCCGACGACGCGGCGACCTGCCAGTTCAGCAGTTCGTTGACCCGGGCGGTCGCCAGGGTTTCCGCGAGTACGGCCCGGACGTCGGGCAGCTGGAGCAACGGCGTGCCGTCCGGCGCCTTCCTGGACGCCGCCCACTCGCGGACGCGGTCGTGGAGGCCGCCGATCCGCCCGGCGGGGCCGAGCATGACGCGTTCGTGGTTCAGCTGGGTGGTGATCAGCCGCCAGCCCTCGTTCTCCTTGCCCACCAGCATGTTCGCGGGCACGCGGACATCCGAGTAGTAGGTGGCGTTCACGTGGTGCGCGCCGTCGCAGGTGATGATCGGCGTCCACGAATAGCCCGGATCGCGGGTGTCCATGATGAGGATCGAGATGCCCTTGTGCCTGGGCGCGCCGGGATCGGTGCGCACGGCCAGCCAGATATAGTCGGCGTCGTGCGCGCCGGTGGTGAAGATCTTCTGGCCGTTGACGACGTACTCGTCCCCTTCGCGCACTGCTGTCGTGCGCAGCGCGGCGAGGTCCGTTCCCGCGTCGGGCTCGGTGTAGCCGATGGCGAAATGCACCTCACCGGCGAGGATCTTGGGCAGGAACAGGGATTTCTGTTCCTCGGTGCCGAACACCTGCAGCGTGGGCCCGACGGTCTGCAAGGTCACCGACGGCAGCTGGACGTCGGCGCGGGCCGCCTCGTCGACGAAGATGTGCTGCTCGATCTCGCCGAATCCCCGGCCGCCGTACTGTTCGGGCCAGCCGACGCCGAGCCAGCCGTCGCGGCCCATCCGCCGTACGATCTCGCGGTACACCGGGCCGTGCCGCTCCCGCAGCATCGCGCGCCGCTCGTCGGCGCTCACCAGCCCGGCGAAGTACTTGCGCAGTTCGGAGCGCAACTCGTGTTGCGCCGCGGTCAGTTCGATCAGCATCGGTTCACCCCGCCACCAGTTCGCCCAGACCGGCCAGCCGATACGAGGCGCCGCCGAGCGTTCGTCCCAGATCCTTGACCGCCGACGAGAACCGGTGCAGCGGATACGTTTCGTCCACGCCGATCCCGCCGTGCAGGTGATGACAGACGGCCAGCGCCGCGGGCGCCTCCTCCGCCAGCCAGTAAGCCGCTATGTCGAGTTCCGCCTCGGCGTCGAGCCCCGCCGCGAGCCGCCAGACCGCCGACCGCGCGGCAAGCTGGACCGTCCTCGAAGCGACGTAGACGTCCGCGATCTGTTGCGCCACCGCCTGGAACGCCGCCAGCGGACGCCCGAACTGCTCGCGTTCGCCGACGTGCTTGGTGGTCAGCGCGAGCGCGCCGGCGAGCAGCCCGTCGCCGAACGCCACGGCGCCCGCGAGCGCGAACCGGTGCAGCGTCGCGATCGACTCGCCGGGGCCGTGCCCGTTGAGGAGATCGGCGTCGGTGACGGTCACCGAATCGAGCGTCATCGTGTAGTCCGGTGTGCCGGAAGAAGTTCTCGTCGGCGTCAGCGTCACGCCGTCCGCGCGGGGATCGACCAGGAAGACGCCGGTGCCGCCGGGCAACGAGGCGGGCGTCAGGATCCGGGTCGCCTCCGCCGCGAAGGGCACGCCGATCTTGACACCGCTCAGGCGCCAGTCGCCTGCCGACTCCGCGACGGTCGCGGGCCGGGTGGTGAACGGCGCGGAAGGCTCGTGCAGGGCGGCGGTGAGCACGGTTTCGCCCGCGGCGACCGGCGGAAGCAGCGCCGAGCGCTGGTCCGGGCCACCGAGCGCGGTGACCGGCAGGACTCCGAACGCCAGCGACGCCAGCGCGGGCGTCGGCGAGGCGACGCGCCCGAGTTCGGTCAGCACCAAGGCGACTTCGGCGACGCTGAGGCCGTCACCGCCGAGTTCGGCGGGCAGCGCCAGCGCGAGCAGACCGGCGTCGGCGAGCGCGCGCCACGTGTCCGCGGGCTCGCGCTCCTTGCCGAGGACACGCGCGGCCAGCGCGGTGACCTCGGTCTGCGTCTCGTCGAACTGGAAGTCCACACTGGCTCCTCACCGGGGCGAACGGGCACAATACTGAAACCTGTTCTAGTCTTAACCGGAAGGAGCCGTGACGGCAAGGGGTGAGGATCTAGGAGGTGGCTTTGAGCAGTTCCGCGAGCGCGTCGGGGAAGTGGTCGGCGAGCGGCCACAGATCACCGGTGAGTTCGCGGGCGCCGAGCAGGCCGACATCGACCCTGCCCGCGTTGGACAGCACGGTGACGTTGAGCCCGGCGCCGTGGAACACCGGGCCGAGCGGGTAGAGCCCGGTGATCCGGCACCCCAGCAGGTACAGCGGCATCGGCGGCCCCGGCACGTTGGAGACCACCAGGTTGTGCACCACCGGATGCCGTTCGGCCAGGCGCAGCGCGGAATACGCGCGCACCGCGAGGCCGAACATGGTCGCCGCCGAGAACTGCGCCCAGTCCTGGAGCATGTCCGCGTCGATGTCGTGGTGATGGTCCTTGGACAGCCTGTTCGACTCCGCGAGCATGAACACGCGCGCGGCGGGATCCTCCAGATGGGTGGGCAGCGACGCGAAGAACGCCGAGACCTTGTTGATCCCGTGCTCGCGCTCGGTGCGTCCGTGCACCGAGACCGGAACGGTCGCCACCAGCGGATCGTCCGGCAGTTCGCCGCGATCCCGCAGGAACTGCCGCAGGGCACCGGCGACCACGGCGAGGACGACGTCGTTGACGGTCACCCCGAAGGCGTTCTTGACCCGTTTGACGTCGTCGAGGTCGAGAGAGGCGTAGGCGACGCTGCGGTGCGCGGTGATCGTCCCGTTGAACGACGTCCTCGGCGCGGTGAACGGGACCGGCATTCCTTTGCCCTGCAACGCTTTACCCAGCCATCTCGGCACGAGTTCGAGCAGGTCTGGGAGCAGTTTCGCCACCTCGACCGGACGTTTCGCGAACGACGTCAGCCCGGCGCCGAACAGCGCGCGCCTGCCGGGAACGTCCGCGTTGCGGCGTTCGTCCCGCGCGATCTCCGGCGGCGGGGCGTCCGGTTCGAGCCCGGCGAGCGAGGCGATCAGGCTGGCGCCGCCGACCCCGTCGACGCTGGCGTGGTGCATCTTCAGCAGGACCGCGATCCCGCCGTCGGCCATGCCCTCGATGACGTACAACTGCCACAGCGGCTGCGCGCGGTCCAGCCGTTGTCCCGCGATGTGGGCGCAGAGTCCGGCCAGTTCCCGCCGGTCGCCGGGCGCGGGTACGCCGATGCGGTGCACGTGGGCTTCGAGGTCGAAGTCTTCGTCCTCCACCCAGACCGGATGCGCCAGGTTCCAGAGTGGATTGTGCAGCTTGCGCCGGAACGCCGGGATCAGCTCGACCCGTTCGGCCAGTTTCTCCTTGAAGCGCTCGAAATCGTAGCCGCCGGGCATGGTCGAACCGTCCAAGGTGAGCAGCCCGCACACGTGCAGTACCTGGGCCGGTGTCTCCAGGTACAGAAAACTCGCGTCCAGACCGCTCAATCTCTGCATGAGAAGCACTTTAAGTGAACTTTGCAACCCGTTCTAGGCGGTCACCCGGCGGTAGGATCGGTGCCCATGCAGCCGAGTTTCGTCGTCCGTCAGGCACTCCAGCTCGCGCTCACCGCAAACGCGCTGAAGCCGCCGAGAGGTGCACGTACAGCGATTCCGGCGTTCTTCGCGGGCTGGCTCACCGGGGAACTCGCTCCGCATCTGCTCGCGCTCACCGCGGCCGACGCGGCGGCGCACGTCGCCCGGCACCGGGGCGGGTCGAGCAAGGTGGGGCTCGCGCTCGCGGCGGCGTCGGCGGCCGGGCTCGGCACGCTGATCGCGCAGTCCCAGCGGGCGCGCGACGAGATCGAGACGGCGTTGACCGAAGGCATCGGCGACGCCTACGCCGACGAACTCGAGCACCCGCCGAGCCCGACCGACCTCGCGACGCCGTGGGGCCAGCTGGCGATGCCGTTCCGGATGCGCGACCCCGAGGTCCGGCGGACCCGCAACATCGCCTACGCGCCCGGCGGGAAGCGGTTCCTGCTCGACGTCTACGCCCCGCGCGAACCGGTCACCGGTGCGCCGATCCTGCTCCAGGTGCATGGCGGCGCCTGGGTGATCGGCAATAAGGACCAGCAGGGCCTGCCGCTGATGCTGCACATGGCCAAACGCGGCTGGATCTGCATCGCGATCAACTACCCGCTCTCCCCCGCCGCCCGCTGGCCCGCGCATATCGTCGCGGCGAAACGCGCGCTGGCCTGGATCCGCGACAACGCCGAGTCCTACGGCGGCGACCCGTCGTTCGTCGCCGTCACCGGCGGTTCCGCGGGCGGGCATCTCGCCGCGCTACTGGCCCTGACCGCGAACGACCCGGCGTTGCAGCCCGGCTTCACCGAAGCCGACACGAGCATCCAGGCGTGCGCCCCGCACTACGGCGTGTACGACTTCGCCGCGACCAGCGGACGACGCTCAAGCCAGGCCCGGCTGAAGACGCTGATCGCCCGGCACGTCTTCGAGGCGGACCGGGATCCGGTGAACTTCCTCGACGACTACATCGCGGCGTCTCCGCTGGACCGGATCACCGAGGACGCGCCGCCGTTCTTCGTCATCCACGGCGTCCACGACTCGCTGGTGCCGGTGGGCGAGGCCCGCGAATTCGTGCGGCGCCTGCGGGACAAGTCCCAGCGTGAGGTCGCGTACGCGGAGATCTCCGGCGCGCAGCACGCCTTCGACGTCTTCCCCTCGATCCGCAGCGCCCACGTCGTCCGCGGGGTGGAACGGTTCCTGGAGTGGAGCTATCGCACGTGGCGGCACCGGTCCAGCTCCTCGTGAGTGGTCTCCGACCGATCTCGGTCCCGGTGAGCACGGGCCGATCGGGAAAGCTCGTGAGTGGTGAGGACAGATCGGAAGAGCGT